>CANRFN010000022.1 GCA_947629915.1 uncultured Oscillospiraceae bacterium
CGGGCTCATTACCAATGTCCGACCCCAATTCGGTGCTAAAACCGGCAAATCAGGCCGGTTTAATCAGTCGGATAACACCTGGCCCTGGCGCCGGAGAGCAAAAAGTACATCGCCGGGAATGTGGCGCTGCAGTGGCTGTCCCTGGTGGCCAACATCGCCCTTATGACCGCCCTCACCACCCTGTTGGCCGGTCTCTTCCAGAGAACCGCCGGCACCCAGCAGATCACCGCCGTGCTCATCGCCGCAGTGGTCTGTCTGGTGGTCCGCTTCCTCTGCACCACCGGGGCCAGCCGGATGAGCTACCTCTCCAGCAAAGCGGTGAAGAAGACCCTGCGGGAGAAGATCTACGGCAAACTGCTGCGGCTGGGCGCCTCGTACCACGAGCAGGTGGCCACCTCGGAAGTGGTCCAGGTCTCCGTGGAGGGCGTGGAGCAGCTGGAGACCTACTTCGGCGCCTATCTGCCCCAGTTCTTCTACGCCATGCTGGCGCCCCTCACCCTTTTTATCTATCTCAGCTTTGTCAGCCTGCCCTCGGCCATCGTGCTGCTGATCTGCGTGCCCCTGATTCCCGTCTCCATCGCCGCAGTCCAGACCTGGGCCAAGAAGCTGCTGTCCAAGTACTGGGGACAGTACACCGCCCTGGGAGACACCTTTCTGGAGAACCTGCAGGGCCTCACCACCCTGAAGATCTATCAGTCTGATGCCTTCAAGAACGAGGAGATGAACGAGGAGGCGGAGAAGTTCCGGAAGATTACCATGAAGGTGCTCACCATGCAGCTGAACTCAATCACCATCATGGACCTCATCGCATACGGCGGCGCGGCTCTCGGTGTGATCCTGGCCACCACCCAGATGCGGGCGGGCAAGGTCGACATGGCCGGCGCCCTGCTCATCATCCTGCTCTCCGCAGACTTCTTCCTCCCCATGCGGCAGCTGGGCTCCTTCTTCCATGTGGCCATGAACGGCATGGCGGCCAGCGGGAAGATCTTCCACCTGCTGGATCTCCCGGAGCCGGCGGAGCGCACCAAGGCCGTCCCCAAGGACTGCACCATTGCCTGCCGGGATCTCCACTTCGCTTACGATCCCCAGCGGGAGGTACTCCACGGGCTGGACATTGATCTCCCCAAGGGCAGCTTTACCGCCATCGTGGGAGACAGCGGCTGCGGCAAGTCCACCGTGGCCGGCATCCTCATGGGCCGCAACCGGGGCTACTCCGGCACCGTTACCGTGGGCGCCACCGAGCTCTCCGAGATCCAGGAGGCCTCTCTCCTGCAGAGTATCACCTATGTGGGCCATCAGAGCTACCTGTTCCAGGGCACTGTCCGGGACAACCTCCTCATGGGCAACCCCAAGGCCGATGACGCCGCCCTCTGGGCCGTTCTGGAGCGGGCCAAACTGGCAGACTTCCTCCGGACCGAGCAGGGGCTGGACACGCCTCTTCTGGAGCGGGCGTCCAACCTATCCGGTGGCCAGCGGCAGCGCCTGGCGCTGGCCCGGGCCCTTCTCCACGACAGCCCAATCTACATCTTCGATGAGGCCACCTCCAACATCGATGTGGAGAGCGAGAACGACATCATGCAGGAGATCCACCGGCTGGCCCGGACCAAGACCATCCTGCTGATCTCCCACCGGCTGGCCAACGCGGCAGCGGCGGACAAGATCTACGTCATGGAGGGCGGATCTGTGGTGGAGTCCGGCACCCACGCGGCATTGCTGGCCCGCAATGGCGTCTACTCCAGGCTCTGGAACACCCAGCAGGCCCTGGAACACTACGGAGAGGAGGGGAGCATCGCATGAAACGGAGAAGCGGATTTGTGGTGATGGGACGGCTGATCGGCCTTGTGAAACCCCTCACGGGCTTTATGCTCCTCGCCATCACCATGGGCCTCATCGGCAATCTCTGTGCCTCTTTCATCACCATCTTCGGCGGCTATGCGGTTCTGAGCGTCCTGGGCTTCCACACGCCCCTGCCCTTGGGCGGCATCTTCGCCGTGGTGCTGGTCTTCGCCCTCGTCCGGGGCGTGCTCCGATATGCAGAGCAGTCCTGCAACCACTTCATCGCCTTCAAGCTGCTGGCCATCATCCGGGACAAGGTGTTCCAGGCCCTGCGGAAACTGTGCCCCGCCAAACTGGAGGGCCGCAACCGGGGCGATCTGATCTCCGTGATCACCTCCGACATTGAGCTGCTGGAGGTCTTCTACGCCCACACCATCTCCCCCATCGCCATTGCCATCCTCTTCACCACCGTGATGTGTCTTTTCATCGGCTCCTATCACTGGGCCCTCGGCCTGCTGGCCCTTTGTGCCTATGCCGTGGTGGGCATCCTGATTCCCCTCATCACTTCTAAACTCAGCGGAGACACCGGCATGGTGTTCCGCACTCAGTCCGGCGCCCTCTCCAGCTTTGTGCTGGACAGCCTTCGGGGCCTCTCTGAGACCCTGCAGTACGGACAGGGGCAGGAGCGGCTCGCTGAGATGAACCGCCGCACCGATGCGCTCTCCGCTGAGGAGTCCAAGATGAAGAGGACCGCCGGCCGAAACGGGGCCGTGACCAACACCACCATCCTGATCTTCGACCTCATCATGCTGTTCTCCAGCGCCTACCTCTATCAAGACGGCGCTCTCTCCTTTGACGGCGTCCTCATCCCCACCATCGCCCTCTTCTCCTCTTTCGGCCCGGCGGTGGCTCTCGCGGCCCTCGGCAGCACCTTGCAGAACACCTTCGCCGCCGGCAACCGGGTGCTGGACATCCTGGACGACACCCCGGTGGTGCAGGAGGTTACCGCCATGCCCCCGGTGTCCTTCCGCAATGCCGCGGCAGACCACGTCTCCTTCTCCTATGGGGGTGAGGAGGTGCTGCAGGATGTGTCCGTCTCCGTCCCCGAGGGCCAGATCGTGGGCATTCAGGGCAAGAGCGGCAGCGGCAAGTCCACCCTTCTGAAGCTGATGATGCGCTTCTGGGATGTGCAGCAGGGCCGCGTCACGGTGTCCGGCGTCCCGGTGGCGGAGATCAACACATCCAACCTCCGGGAGATGGAGAGCTTTGTCACCCAGGAGACCCATCTCTTCCACGACAGCATCAAGCGGAACCTCCGCATCGCGAAACTGGACGCCACAGATGCAGAGATCGAGGAAGCCTGCAAGAAGGCCTCCGTCCACGACTTCATCCTCACCCTTCCCCAGGGCTATGACACCCCCGTGGGAGAGCTGGGAGACACCCTCTCCGGCGGGGAGCGGCAGCGCCTTGGTCTCGCGAGGGCATTCCTCCACGATGCGCCCCTGATGCTGCTGGATGAGCCCACCAGCAACCTGGACAGCCTGAACGAGGCGGTGATCCTGAAATCCCTTCGGGAGGAGCGGGACAAGAAGACCGTGGTGCTGGTGTCCCACCGGGCCTCCACCATGCGCATCGCAGACCAGGTGATCTCCGTGGAGCGCGGGAGGGTGTGCTGATGGACGTCCAGACCAAGCGGGAGCGGGAGAAGGCCATGGTCTCCCAGATGATCGCCCTCTATTGCAGGGGCAACCACGGCACAGGGAGAGGCCAACTCTGTCCTGAATGTGCATCCCTCACCCGATATGCCTGCGAGCGCTGCGATAAATGCCCCTTCATGGAGAACAAGACCTTCTGCTCCAACTGCAAAGTCCACTGCTACAAGCCGGAGATGCGGGAAAAGATCCAGGCGGTGATGCGGTGGAGCGGCCCTCGCATGCTCTTCCACGCCCCCATTCCCGCCATCCGCCACGTCTTGGAGACGAGGCGAGAACAGAAACGATTGGAGCTTGCAAAATGAGACGAATCCTCTTCCTGGTGATCGGCTGCATCTCTCTTGCCCTGGGTGCCATTGGGGCAGTGCTGCCCATTCTCCCCACTGTCCCCTTTCTCCTCCTGGCGGCTTTCTGCTTCGCCAACAGCTCTCAGCGGCTGCACATCTGGTTCATCGGCACCAAGCTCTACAAGGACAACCTGGAGAGCTATGTGAAAGGCGAGGGCATGACCCGGAAGACCAAGATCCGCATTCTCTGCACCGTGACCCTGCTCATGGCCATCGCCTTCATCATGATGCGCCGGACTACCGTGGGGCGAATCATCCTGGCCACCGTCTGGGTCCTCCACGTCCTGTTCTTTGTGTTCGGGGTGAAGACCATCCAGCAGAACGCGGTTCCCGTGCAGCGCGAAGACCACGAATAGCCCGTTTTCAGCGGCCCGGTGCCCCCGGGCCGCTGCTGTTTTCCCCTTCTCAACCGTTATTTCTCCAGAGGAGGAAGAAAATTGACGTTGGCGCGAGAAAAAGCTCTTTACACCGGGACCAACATGTGCTATTCTCTCTAATAGGAATCATTCCTGTTAAGATTCCGTGACATTTTCGATACTGGAGGAATATCATCATGAAGAAATGGGTATGCCCCGTCTGCGGATACGTCTATGAGGGCGAGAATCCCCCCGCCGAGTGCCCGGTTTGCCACGTTGCCGGCTCCAAGTTCACCGCAGTCGAGGGCGAGATGAAGCTGGCTGCCGAGCATGAGCTGGGCATCTATGCCAAGACCGTGAAGAACAACCCGGACATCAGCGATGCAGACAAGGCCTACATCCGCGAGCAGCTGATGGCCAACTTCAACGGCGAGTGCAGTGAAGTGGGCATGTACCTCTGCATGGCCCGGGTGGCCCACCGCCAGGGATATCCCGAGATTGGTCTCTACTGGGAGAAGGCCGCCTATGAGGAGGCCGAGCACGCCGCCAAGTTCGCCGAGCTGCTGGGCGAAGAGCTGGAGCCCAACATGACCGCCGACACCAAGAAGAACCTCGCCTGGCGCGTGGACTGCGAGTTCGGCGCCACCCAGGGCAAGTTCGACCTGGCCGCCTGCGCCAAGAAGAACGGCCTGGACGCCATCCACGACACCGTCCATGAGATGGCCCGGGACGAGGCCCGCCACGGCAAGGCTCTGAAGGGCCTGCTGGACCGCTACTTCAAGTAAGCCGGCCGCGGACACCTCCGCACCTCTATCATATCCTCCAACAGCGCCCGGCCCCGGTGGGACCGGGCGCTGTGCATGTACGCAACTTGCGGAAAAGTCGGGATTCCCTCTCGCTTTCTCCTTGACAGCCTCCCTCTCCCGTTCTATAATCCGAGACAGGAAAGCAGGACATTCCCACTTATGGGACATGGTACCGCGATTTGCAAGGGTGCAATTCTTTCCCCGGACAGAGCACGAAATTCCGGTATACAGCGATTTTGGAAAATGCATGCAAATTCCACCCCGATTGCACTTTCCCGCTGCACACATCCCGAAAGAGGGTCTTAATGCATGTCTGCATGGCTCAAAAAGTTAAGGCACTTCAGTACGATTCAGGCGCTGCCCCTCTCCCTGCTCTTTATGGCCCTGGGCGTCATCTGCTTCTTTGCCACCGGCGCAAACAACGTCTTCCAGCTCCTTCAGCCGAAAACCCTGTCCCAGCTCACCCCGGACACCGCCGTGGGGGCGTACGTCAGCGATGACATCCTCTACTTCTACGGCGAGTTCATCGAGGAGATGACATACAAGGACGGGGTCCCCACCGGAGACGTGAAGAGCCGGTACTACATCGTGGATTTCGACCCCCAGCAGTACTACATGGCCCTGAAGGTCCACACGGAGGACCTGGAGGGCGCCGAGACCATGATGAAGGCCTCCGATGCCTTCTATGACGCCATGCTGAACAACACAGAGCTGCCCGCCCTCCCCTCCGTCCATGTCCAGGGCACCATCCGCGCCATGGAAGAGGAGGACATTGAGATGCTGGAGGAGTACAGCGGCGGGGATGAGAACTTCCTCACGGCCTGCCTCCCCATCTACCTGGACGTGGGCATTGTGGGCACCCTGAACATCCCCACCCTGGTGGTAATGATCGTCCTCTCCCTGGGCTTCTTCCTCTTCGGCCTCATCCATCTCCTCTATTACGCCTTCGGCGGCGGCCAGAAGCAGGTGCAGAAGAAGCTGGCCGCCTCTTCCGATCCGGAGTACACCGCCCAGGCGGCGGCCAAGTTCTACGCCGAGACCACCCCCATTCACGGGGTCTACCTGGGTCCCCAGTTCGTCTTTCTCCAGCGTCACACCAAGAGCACGCTGCTCTTCTCCCGGGAGATCGCCTGGGCATACGGCAGCACCGCCCACCACCACGGCCATGTGGACCCCTCCACCAAGCCCCACGCCATCGAGCTCCGGTTGATGGACGGCACCCGGCAGACCGTGTCCATGCCAGAGAAATCGGTGCACGAGGTTTTGGAGGCCATGCAGCAGGCGCTGCCCGGCACGGTCTTTGGCTATTCTGAGGAGACCGAGGCCCTGTACCGCACCAGCCGGGACGTCTTTGCCGCTCGTTGGGAGCAGGCCACTGCGCCGGCGGCAGCGGAGGACTCGGAGGCTCCCGAAGAAGAGGAGCTACTGGACGAGATGGAGGCGGACTTCCAGGATCCCACCCCAGCGGAGCCAGCTGAACCAGATCAGAGACCGGAAGGGCAAGAGGAGGAATCCCCCACCCTCTCCCTGCACGAGCCCACAGACCTCTGAAGCACACCTTTTCGCGGCGGCGAGACAGCTTTTGTCTCGCCGCCGCTGTCTTTTGGGCATCTTAACATTCCCTGAACACTACATGTGGTATCATAGGCTGAGACCACGCACATTGGGAGGAGAAAAGAGTATGCGGCTGCTGATCATAGAGGACGACATCCCGCTGTCTGCGGAGATGAAGATCGGGCTGGAGCGCCAGGGCTTCACGGTGGACGTGGCCAACACCGGGCTGGATGGTGAGGAGAAGGCGTACGTCACGGACTACGATGCCGTGCTTCTGGACCTTAGCCTGCCGGACAAGGACGGCCTGGAGGTGCTGGCCTGGCTCCGGGAGAACGGGCGGGAGCTTCCAGTGCTAATCGTGTCCGCCCGAAACGCGGTCCAGGAGAAGGCCGCCGGCCTGGACTTAGGTGCGGATGACTACCTCACGAAGCCCTTCGACTTTCTCGAGCTCACCTCCCGGATCCGGGCCGTTGTCCGCCGCTTCTACGGCCGCACCACCCCGAAGATCACCATTGAATCTCTCGCCGTGTGTCCCAACACCCGGACGGCCCTCTGGGAGGACAGGCCCATCCCCCTCTCCGCCAAGGAGTTCGACATTCTTCTCTACCTGGCGGAGCGTCACCCGGCGGTGGTGTCCGGAGAGGAGATCATCGAGCACACCTACGATGACTCCTTCGACCTCTTCTCTTCCGTCCTCCGGGTTCACATCTCCAACCTCCGCAAGAAGCTCACCGCCGCCAGCGGAAAGAATCTGCTCATCACCGTAAAGGGAAGAGGATATTGTCTATGGAGCGGTTTCACACAGTAACAATGCGGCATCTGGTCTTCCGGTATTGGCTGGGGCTGGTCCTGCTGTCTCTTCTGGTCTCCCTGCTGCTCTTCCGCCTGCTGCAGCCGGTACAGCTTCCGCAGCTGCCCGGCACCTATGTGTCCGCAGACGGGGCAGTGCGCACCCTCTGGGGGCTGCAGATTCCCTGGGAGGAGCTGGAGCAGCGCACCCTATCTCAAGAGGCGCTGCAGGCCCTATATGTCCCGTACCTGAGAGGCGTCCTTCTGCGTGCGGTTTCGATCTCCGCGCTTCTCTTCCTCCTGCTCTCCCTGGCCTTCGCTGCACTTCTCACAAAGCGTCTCCTATCCCCTATCGAGAAGACCGCAGAGCACCTGCACCGCCCAAGCGGCCGGCAGATCCCCGGAGGTCTTCCACAGGAGCTCTCCCAGATCGCAGAGGCCTTCCAACAGCTCCAGGAAAAGTACAATCGCCTCTCCGCAGACTTTGAGAACCTCAGCGCCTATATCTCCCACGAGCAGAAGAACGCCCTGGCCCTGCTCCGCTCCACTCTGCAGAATGAGGCGCCAAACCTCTCCCCGCGGGTAGGCGGGCAGATCAACCACATGGTACAGGACCTGGACGACATCCTCACCCTCACCGCCAACGCGCCCCATATGGAAGCGGTGGATCTCACTCTTCTCTGCGGGCGGGCGGCAGATGAGTACCGGCAGGTGTACCCCACCCTCGCCTTCGACTTCTCCGAAGACGCAGACTGCACCGTCCGGGGCAGCGAGCTGCTCCTCTATCGGGCGGTATCCAATCTGATAGATAACGCCATCAAGTACGGGGAGGACAAGCCGATATCGGTCTATGTGGGACTGCAGCGGGACTGCCCCTACGTCTCCGTCTCAGACCAGGGGGTTGGCATCCGCATGGAGCAGCAGGAGAAGATCTTTGAGAACCGGTACCGCATCGGCAGCCGCAAGAAAGACGGGTACGGCATCGGCCTCAGCCTGGTGCGCCATGTGGCCCAGCTCCACGGGGGCTTTGTGTGGGTGGAGAGCCGGGAACACTGCGGCTCTACTTTGAAGCTGATCCTTCCGCCCTTTACACCGGATTAACATGCCCTCTGGTATGCTGCACCTGGAAGCCATCGCGGCTTACCTTTTCCCCAACAGGAGGTTGCTATGTATCTCATCGGCAATACTATGAAAAACCTTGTGCGCAACCGGGGGCGGTATTTGCTCACCGGGGCGGTACTCACAGCGCTCTTGGCTGCAGTGGCAGTGTCCACCATGCTCCACGGAACCGCATCACGTCTCATAGACACCTATACAGACCGGTTCGGCGCCAGCGTCTCCTTCACCACCGATCTCCGCAAGCTCATCACCCTCACGAAGCCGGACGAAAACGGCCAGTTTCAGGATCCGGAGATCACCTCGGAGCAGTACCTGGCCTTCTCCCAGTCTGACGCTGTGAAGAACACCCTCTTTCAGGGGACCCGGCAGGTGTACTGCGACACCCTCCAGACCCTGGATCAGGGCAATGAGGAGGCCTTCTACGAGGCCGGCGGCTGGGGCGGCGTGTTTCAGGGGGCATCTGAGACAGATGCGCCTCAGCGGCAGGCCCCCAACGCAGTGGTGCTGGGATACTCCGATCCGGACATGATGGAGGACTTCATCGCGGGCCACCGGCAGCTGGACGAGGGGCACTTCTTCTCCGCCCTTGGTGAAGTGATGGTGAGCCGGGACCTGGCAGACCGCAGTGGCCTGCAGCTGGGAGACTGCTTCACCTTGCAGGATGTGAACCACGCCGAGGTGCCGCCCCTCACCCTCACGGTCTGCGGGATCTATCTGGACGGCACCGCAGCCCAGGCGGACGGCCAGGACTGGGCGGTAACCAACCGGCGCAATGAGCTGCTCACCAGTTTTGAGACCCTCTCCCAGCACAGCATGGCGGGCCTCTGGCTCACCGCTTCATACTACCTGAAGAGTCCGGATTTGGCCCCCGATTTCGAGACATATGTACGGGAGCACGGCCTCAGCCCGGTATATAACGTGAGCGTAGACGCAGAAGGGTACAATCGGATCGTGAAGCCGGTGCAGAGCTTGAAGAGCCTCTCCAAGGCCTTTCTCCTGGTAATCCTCCTGGCCGGCGGCCTGGTGCTGATTCTTCTCTCCATGCTGGGGGTGCGGGAGCGGAAGTATGAGATCGGCGTGCTCCGGGCCATGGGGATGCCCAAGGTACAGGTGGCATTGGGGCTGCTCACCGAATCCTTTGCCGTGCTGGTCCTGTGCCTCTCCATCGGGCTGCCCCTGGGGAACCTGGCTGCCCAGCCGGCAGCAGACGCCATTCTGGCGGGACAGGATGCAGGAAATGAGAAGCAGATCCAGTCCAACTACGGGGATGGCGTAGTCTTGTCCACTGAGAACAACGGAGAGGCTGAGACCCCTATGCAGCATGTGGATGTTCTCTGGACCCAGGGCAGCATCGGCCTTCTGGCGGCGGTGTCCCTGGGATTGGGGCTCATCACCAACGCCGCCGGCATCTGGTATATCACCCGCTGGGAGCCCATGCGCATCCTGGCAGAGAGGAGTTGAGCGGCGTGGCGGCTTTATTAGAACTGGACCATGTATCCTATACCTACCCGATGGCCAGCGCTCCCGTGCTCCGGGACATCTCCATGCAGTTTGAGGCCGGCAAGGTGTACGCCGTCATCGGAGCGTCCGGCGCTGGGAAGACCACCCTGTTGTCCCTGCTCTCCGGGCTGGAGGTGTGCACCCAGGGCACCATCTCTTATAACGGCACAGACCTGCGTTCCATCAACCGAGACCACTATCGGGCCCGCAGCATCGGGGTGATCTTTCAGAGCTACAACCTTCTCCTGAACGCCACTGCCGTGGAGAACGTGCTGCTGGCCATGCATCTCGCGGGAGAACATCGGACAGACAAACAGGCGGCATACCAGGTACTGGAATCTGTAGGGATCGATCGGCCAACCGCAGATCGGAAGATTTTGAAACTGTCCGGCGGGGAGCAGCAGCGCACCGGTATCGCCCGGGCCCTCGCCCACAACCCGGACATTCTATTGGCAGACGAGCCCACGGGGAACCTGGACGAGGCCAATGAGGCAGCCATCCTGGACCTGCTCACCCACCTCGCGAGAGAAGATGGGCGGTGCGTCATCCTGGCCACCCACTCCCACCGGGCGGCCTCCTGCGCCGATGAGGTGCTAGGTCTCAACCGCGGCAGGCTGCTCACCGTCCGCCAGAGGGAATAATACACGAGGGCCCCAGAGCGCCGCATCGGCGCTCTGGGGCCCTCGATTCTGTTCTTATCTGGAGTGAGAGATGGCCTGCTTCTCAAACCCCTTCAGGGTCACCGCCGTGGAGCCGGTTGCACTCCGCCGCCAGGGCCATCACATGGCTCTCCACCGAGGTGTCCACAGACATCAGGGCCTCTGGACTGCGATTAGCAATCGATCAGACCCCGCAGACCCGTGTTCCAGGAGGTGGAAATCTGGTCCCTTGAAATAGCTCTTCGTAGACAGACAGATCATGCGGCTCCAATTCCTCGACGTTGTCGTAGAGATAGGGAAATGGGGCAGGATAGTATTCCGTGATATATTCGTTGAGTCTTGCTATGTCCGTGAACCGATATCCATCCAAGGCCACATCACACACAGTCTGAATCATCGTAACACACGGAGGCCAGACAAATGTCCGAATGAACAACCACATGTCCGTCTCGGACAAAATTGAGGATATTGCCTATCGCATTATACCCGCACCCAATTAAGTTGATCTCCTCATCGGGGCGGAACAGTACTAAAAGTGCAGCTTTTGTACCGGTGCACAAACAGGAGATATCAAGCAGGTCCCCAAAGCGATCACAAAAATCGTAGGGAGAGTGATAGCTTCCCTGTTCCAATTTGTTGAGTATCTTGCGAACAACGGGCCTGTCCTCTATCCGTAATTTGTCGAATTCTATGTCGATATCCATGCCGCTCGGTTCGTCTGAAATTCTCAAATGAAGCATCTGTTCGCCTCCCCTCCAACAAGCACAGCCTGTTATCGGGACGTTGAGATGGCCTGCTTCTCGAACTCCTTCAGGATTACCGCCGTCCCGCCGTGGAGCCGGCTCCGCTCCGCCGCCAAAGCCATCACATGGCTCTCCACCGAGGCGTCCACAGACGTCAAGGCCTCCCCGCCGCCATTGGACACCATCTGCAGCAGGGCCTCCACCATCCGGGAGTCTCCGCCGCCGTGGCCGGCAAACTTGTCGTTGGCAGGGTCCAGCACGATCTTCTCCTCCGGGCAGCCGAACCGCCGGAGATAGATGGCGTGGTCCTCCATGCTGCCCTCCAGCTCTCCGATGCTGCCGCAGAGCTTGATGGTCCGGTAGCAGCGCTCCGTGAAGGCGGACACCGAGAAGGACGCGGTGATGCCGCCCTCGAACTCCAGGTTCACCGTCTGGTGGTCTGCCACGGTGTTGTCGCAGGCGTAGACGCAGCGGCCGTAGGGGCCGGTGCGCATGGCCTCGTAGAGCTTCTCCTCCGTGGGGGCCACGCACAGCACCGTGAGGGGCCAGCCCCGGACGCCCTGCCGGTATCCCGCGGGCTTGTGGGTGATGTAGATCTTCTCCGCATCGTAGGGGCAGTCCGCCTTCACCGGGCAATCCAGGCAGCGGGGTGTGCTGCCCTCTGGGGCGTGTTCCCTGGTGAACCAACTGAGCGAGCCGAAGCTGGAGACCCGGACACAGGGCTTGCCGGCAAACCACCGGAGCAGATCCATGTCATGGCAGGTCTTGGCCAGGATCAGGGGGCTGGTCTCGTCCGCCCGCCGCCAGTTGCCCCGGACAAAGCTGTGGGCAAAGTGATAGTACCCCACATTCTCCGTGGCCACAATGGACTGCAGCTGCCCGATGGCGCCGCCGTCCAACAGCTCCTTCAGCTTGGAGTAGAACTGGGTGTACCGGAGCACATGGCATACCACCACCATCCGGTTGCATTCATGTGCCTTCTCCCGCAGGGCGATGCACTCCTCCAGGCTGGGGGAGATGGGCTTTTCCAAGAGCAGGTGATATCCCTTCTCCAGGGCGGGCAGGGCCATGCGCACATGATCCCGGTCCTGGTTGGCGATGATGAGCACCTCCGCCAGTTGGGGCTGCTGGAGAAGCGCCTCGCCGCTGGCAAAACACTTCTCCGGGGGCACGTTGTACCGCTGCCAGCCCAGGGCACGCCGCTCCGGCCGGGGATCTGCCACCGCCGTGATCTCCATCTCGTCCGGGCAGTACTTCATGTAGTTGGGGTAGGCCTCGCCGCCGCGGTTGCCCATGCCGATGATGGCCACCGTTACCTTTCTCTGCATCTATGTCTCCTCCCTTGTCTGTTTCCGTATCAGTCCATGCCGATATGGATGCCGCCGCCCCGCTCGTTGGGCTGGATCACCACGGTCACCTCATTGCCGCCGCTCCACTCGAAGAAGTAGGACTCGCCGGAGGCCTGTCCGATAAAGGTCTTCCAGTTCACATCGGTGCGCACCGCGGGGTCGCAGGGGCCATACCCCATCCAGCAGATCACCGCGTCCGGGTCCACGGTGATGGTGTTGCGGGACACCACGTTGCTCAGCACGATGGGGTTGCCGTCTGCCAGGATGGCCACATAGGCGTCCTTGCCCCGTCCGGTGAGGGTGGTGGTGGCAAAGCCCTTCTGGCTCATCACGCCCACCCCGATAAAGCGGACGGAGTAGTCGCAATCGGCGGTGAAGGCGAGAAGGTTCTCAGACTCCACAGACACCATCTCCCCCTGCTCCAGCCGGTACACCACCACATGCTGGCCCCGGTTGGCGTAGTAGGTCACGGAATCGCCGGTCATGGTCACTTTCATCAGGGGGATGTTCTCCCCCGTCACCCGGCGGACCAGAGAACCCAGGGCCGCCTGCATCAGGTTGCCCTGGGGGCCCAGCAGCACCTTCTCAAAGCGGTAGTTCTTGGTGACGCTGTCTCCCGCGATGAAGGCGCCGGCCTTGGTGAAGAGGAGACCGTTCCCATGGCAGGTCACCTTCAAGGTGAGTTCGTTTAACGTTTCCAGGGTAATCATCGCTATCTCCCTTCCCAATTCATTCGATTTGGACCCCGTAGACCGCACACTGGCCCGCCAGGTCCTGGTGGATGCCGTTGCCCACCGGGTTGAACTTCCACTGTCCGTTGTAGAGGTAGAGCTCCCCCATGGTCATGGAGGTCACATTGGGGTAGTACTCCGCCGGGGTGAAGGAGACGAGCTCCTGCCCGGTGGCGCCGTTTACGAGCCGCACATACACGTCTTTCAGCATGCTGAAGTTGAGATTCTTGGGGATGGCCTCATCGATGGTGAGCACAAAGACCACCTTCTTGATCCGGGCATCCAGCCGCTGGAGATCTACCGTAATCTCCTCCCGATCTGCCCCGTTGGGGGTAACCGCGAAGGACACGCTGCGGTCCGGGCTGCTGTCCTGGCCGTAGAACACAAACCACTCGTCCCCCGGCACCTTTCCGGTGTCCGTCACCAAAAAGGCGGAGGCGTCCACATCGCACCGGGCGTCCTTCACATTCCAGCCGAAGCACACCTTCAGCTTCTGCAGCGGCCCCGCCAGGTTGGACTTCTGCCCCTTTTGCAGCTTGTGCACCAGGGGCGGCATGGGCCGCTCCGGGGGCATGGGCCGCTCCGGGGGCATGGGCGGCGCCGGGGGCGGCACCGGTCTCCCCTGGGGCACCGTCCGGGGCTGGGGCGGCGGCGTAGGCCGCTGGGGCACCGGTTGCGGGATCGGTTGCGGTGTCGGTCTCGGCTGCGGGGTTGGCCGCTGGTATACAGACGGCGGGGTCTCCGGCCTCTGATACACCGGCGACGTCTGGGCAGGCGGCGGGGTCTGCCAGGTGGGCTGGGGCACCGGCTGCGGGACTGGCTGGGGCGGAATGTTCGGCCGGGGCGGCACCGGCTGCCGGGCGGGCGCCGCCGTCTGGGCATTGGGCCCCAGGTTCAGGCTCTCCACCGTGTTCCGGTCCACCGCCTCTCTCGGGCGCTTGTTCAGGGACGTCACCGTCCGGTTGTCCACCGCCGGGCTGGTGTTGTTGGGGATGGGAATCACGCCGTCTGCCTCCTCTCAATTGGGTCACACATCCGCCAGGTCCCGGATGAGTCCGCACGCTTTGTAATGGCCTAAGGGGACCTCGCTGGGCTCACAGGGCACACCCCGCTCCCGGGCCAGCTGCCGGATGTGCCGTAGGTCCATGGCCTGCTCGTAATCTGGGTTCACCAGAACCTTCCAGGGGATCCGGCGCAGCAGCACCCGAGTGGTCTCGCCGATGCCCGGTTTGATGAAGTTCAGGTCCCGGATCTTGTAGTGCTCCGCGATTCCCCGGATCACGGGGCCATAGCGGTCCAGGGAGCGCGGATCCGCGTGGATGTCCAGGATCGCTGCGCTGGCGGGCTCCGGGACGGATATCGGAGCACTGTAATCAAAATGGGCCTGGATGGCGTCTAAGAACTGGTGGGAGATGTCCTTATCTGCCATCTCCCGGTAGTACGCAGCGCCGTGGTAGTCCTGGGGGCCGATGATGTCGCTGCGGAGAAACGTCCGGCTGATGAGCCCCGTCACGGTGGCATTGAGACATGCCGAGGGGATCAGGATGTCCTCCCGGGTGCCGCAGAGGTCTGTGAGGCCGGCGGGATCCGAGAGCACCGCCAGTTGGGGGTTCAGCTGGGGGTAGTCCGCCAGCGCCTCTCTGAGCTGATAGAGGATGGCCCCCTTCCCGATCCAGCCGTCCACAAACTGCACGCTCTCTGCGGGGCAGCGGGCCAGGATGTGGTCCACCGCATTCTTGTCTATCCCGCGGCCCCGGATGATGGAGATGGCGTAGTGGTGCACCGGCACGCCGTACTTGCCCAGTAGGTACCGCCGGAGTAAAATCCCGATGGGAATCCCCGCCCGGGCCAGAGACACCAGGGTGAGCCGGCTGCCGTGTCTGGCATACAGCTGCTCCGCCAGGCTGGCCGTGGCCTGGGCGGTGGCCCCGGCGTAGCAGTCCAGGGCATTGCGGTATGCCGCCATGTATTGTTCCGATGGGGCGTACTCCAGGGGGAGCATCTCGCAGTAGTGGACGCCGCTCTGAATCAGGGGCTCCCGCTGCTCCGCGGGCAACGGCTCCACCAGGCCGGTGATGTCCTTCAGGAGGATCTCCACCTCATCCGGGGAATAGCTGCTTTGCATGTCCGCTTCCCTCCCATTGAAACGCATAGATGGAGGAATTGCCGCCGTCCCGCAGGGCCTGCAGCAGGGCTCGCAGCCCCACGCTGTCCTGGGCGTGCACCGCGTCTGTGGCGATCAGCACCAGGTCATAGGGGCGTAGGTCGTAGAGATAGGTCTGCCGGGCGGGGTCATAGAGGCTGGGGAGGGAGAACCGCCGGTGCAGCGGGTAGTCCGGCAAGTCGAACACGGAGATGGGGCTCCGGGTGGTGGCGTGAAAGCGCACCTCCGCCGCCGGAAAGCGATCTTCCAATGCCTTCCCCAATGCGATGCCGGGGAGCATGAACTCCTCGGTGCCCAGCACCAGAATCGAGCGCAGGTTCTCTGTCTCCGGGATCTGCATCAAAACATCCCGCACAAACGTCTCCATCCCCTGTACTGCCGCCTGTCTGGGGGACACCAGTCTGGGATTCCAGCACGCCTCTCCCCTGCCGGACACCGTGGGTTCCAACGTCTCAGGCGCCTCGGGGATGTGTTCCGGTTCCCCGTCCTCCCCCTCCGGGATGTGCTCCAGCTGGTCCAGGCCGTACCCCGCGGGGATCTGGAGGAGCCAGTGGAGGGGGACATGCTGCTCCTGGAAGTACTGGAGCCGCTCATCCGTCATGGAGTTTAACAGGGACGCGATGGCAAAGCCGCCTGTGTATTGGGGATAGGCCTCCCGGAGCGCCGTGATCAGCTTCCAGATGGTGCTCCCTGTGGTTACCTCGTCCTCCACAAAGACCACCCGCTCCACCTGGCCAAGGGCCTCTTCCAGCCCGTCCACCGCCAGCCGCTGCTCCGTGGCGTGGCTGTGGGACTCGGTGAAGAAGAGGTACCGGGTGTCGGGGATGTTCTCCCGGGTTGTCGTCATGGTATAGGCGGCGGAGGGGCACAGCACCGAGACGGCGGTGCCGATGGCGGTGGCGGTCTCCGCAAACCCGATGATCAGCAGCTTCTCAGTTGGATACGCCGCCGTGAGCCGATCTGCGAGGCACTGAAACAGGTTCCACACCTCCGTAGGGGGTGCCGGGATGTGCTTTCCCTGGAGGGGGTTCACATACAGCCAGGGCCGCCTGTTGTTCCGCAGCCGCCTGGCCACCCGGAGCAGGTCTTGCAACTGGTATTCCACGCTCACACCACCCCGTACAGTTCTGCCAGCAGCATGGTCTTTCTCGCCCAGTTGCCGTGGGTGCGGACCTCGTTCATCCGCTCTCCGCCGTAGCTCTTGCCCACCTGGAGGCTGCCGCTCTCCCAGTGGAGGATGCTGCGGGCGTCCTCGTAGTCCTTCTGGGTCACCTTCAGCATCTCGTTCACCACCGGCACCTGCTTTGGGTGGATCACGGTCTTGCCCACAAAGCCGTTGAGCATATCCCGGCGGATCTCCCGCTGGAGGCCGTGGCGCCACTCGTTGTGGTCGCTGGAGAAGTACTCCCACACCGGGCCAGACAACACATAGTCCCGGGAGAAGGCCGCCAGAATGTCCCCCAGGATCTGGGCCACGGGGACAATGTCGTAGATGGTCTCATCGTAGTGACGCCGGGCGGCCAGCTGGTTGCAGAAGTCGTTGCCGCCCACCCGGACGTTCAGCACCACATCGGCCATGGCGTCCACATAGCCCCGGATGGCGTGAAGGGTCTCGTGCCGCTCATAGGGGTCTACGAGATCGCGGCTCTCCAGGATGGGCATCATGGTAAGTTGGTGGTCTGCCCGGCTGTTCGCCTCTGCGATGGCATCGTTATAGCTCTGGGCATTGGACACGGTGTACTTGGGCAGCACAAAGCCGGTGAGCACCCGCTGATAGGGTTTCACCCGGGCAAAGAGCCTGCCGATCTGCTCCGGACTGCGCACCCGGATGAAGAGTTTGGGGAGGTAGAAGGGTCTCGTCTGATAGGCCTCGTAGATCTGCCGAAGGGTCCCGGTCACGATGTGTTCCGCCGCCTCCACCTGTTCGTCCGGCACGGTGTCCTCCAGGCAGAGGGCGAGGGAATAGGGGGTGGCAAAACTGCCCCGGATCACGGAGCCGGCCACTTTGTCATTCAGCGCAGGGGAATAGAGCAGCGCCCCCACGCTGTATTTCACGTCTGCGTTCTCGATCATGCATTTCGTCCTTGCTTCCAAATATCGTTCAGGCCGGCACAGATCTGGTCTGAGAAGATGCCGTCCTGGCAGGGGATTCCTCTGGGGCAGCGCACCGCTGCCGCCAGCGCCTGGGGATAGAAAGAGAGATCTGCCGCCTCCAGCATGGGGATGTCAAAGGCGCTGTCCCCCGCCGCGATGGTGCGGGATGCCCCCGCCATGGCCGCATACCGCCGAAGGGCCGTCCCCTTCTGCAGGCTCTGGGGATAGCAGTACACCTTCCGGGCGTCCCGGGTGAGGCGGAGGTGGCCCGGGTCCACATGGGGCTGCAGCATCTGCAGTGCCATCTCAGCTTCCCCGCCCTTCACATAGAAGAAGAAGGGATCTGTCCGCTGGATCCGGTCCTCCCCAAAGGCCGAGACTGCAAAGGAGAGGGCTCTCTCCAATGCCGGCCGGTCGTCCTTCGAAATCTCCTCCGATTCCCGTCTCCAGTCCAGGTCCTCCTCCCCGTCCCGGAGCAGGACCGCCCCGTTGCAGAGAAGGGCGTCCCGCCAGCGGAGCTCCCCCGCCAGCGGCTGCAGCCGTCGGTATTGGGCCTCGGTGCGGGTGGTGAGGGGGACAGTGGGGAGCCAGGCGGCAGACTGGAGAAAGCGATAGGTGGGGAGGGTCATGAAGCTCTGAGGTCTCCCCTCCAGCTGCTCCACCCACACCACGGGCCTGCCGTCCGCATGCCGGTGGGAGTAAATCAGGGTGTTGTCCAGATCGGAGAAGAACAGCAATTTCCGCTCCATTGCCCTACAGCACCAGCGGCGTCTCCACGTTGGTGACGTAGTGCTCCTCCGGGACCAGGGTCCAGGGCCGCTCCTCTCCCCGGAGTTTGCACACGGCGAGGCCCGGGATGTTCACCCCAGCGCCGATGCAGCCCATGGCGGTGCCGCCGGACATCCGGGTGTTCACCTCCAGGAAGTAGGGCTTCCCGTCCAGGTACTTGAACTGGATGTTGCAGGGCCACTCCAGGGGGACGAGATCGAAGACCTCCTGGGTCTTGGCCAGGATGTCCGGGTCGTAGGTGAGCTTCTCAAAGCGGGTGCTGTCCTTGATCCGGGGCAGCATGATGAGCCCCTGCTCCGTCTTCAGGCAGTCCACGCTCACCTCCACCCCGGAGAGGAAGGGCATCATCAGGATGGGGGAGAAGACCTCCTTCTCGGAGAGGCACTCCAATACGGCGTCCAAGGTCATGCGGGTGTTCTGCTTCTTGAAGAGGGAGGCATATCCCTTCCGGTTGTTGTCTATGAGGCGGTAGCTCTTGCCGCCCTCATCGTGGACAAACTTGAAGCACACATAGGAATACCGGCTCTGCAGTTCGTGGTACGCCGCCTCAAAGTCCCTCTGGGTTGTGACGATCCGGTACTCCGGGAGGGTGGAGAGCCCCGCCTCCGCCATCCTGGCATAGGCCGCATCCTTGTGGTTCAGAAGGTCTACGATGGGGTAGTCGTCCACCATCACGGAGACCCCCAGCGCCTCGAACTCCGCCTTCCGCCTGCTCACCTGCAGCATGCCGCGCCTTGGCAGGAAGTAGTCCACCTGGTGCGCCCGGCAGAAGTCCAGGCAGTAGTCCGCGTAACAAGACTCGGAATAAGGGGGCTCCCGATACCACTCGTCGCAGACATCCGCCAGCACGGAGTGCTCGTTCTCATTGCTGCCCAGGATCACCGCGTCCGGGTGGTATGCCCGGATCAGCTTGATGATGTGATATGCGGTGCTAAACCAGTGGTTCAGCCAGATTCGTACCATACGTAACGTCCTCCTATATGTGAGAGAGCAGACCGCCGGCGAAACCGCGGATCTCCTCGTAGGGCACGGCCAGGTTGAGATTCTGCCCCTCGTTCAGGCCCGCCGTGCTGATGCCGATCACCTCTCCATACAGGTTCAGCACCGCGCCGCCGGAGCTGCCGTGGGAGATGGGGGCTGTGAATTGGATCATGTTTACCTCGTGGATCACCCGGAAGCCGGCAATGATCCCGTCGGACACGGAATTGAACAATCCCAGGGGACTGCCGATGGCCACCACCCGCTGTCCCCGCACCAGCGGCTTTTTCCCCGCATAGAGGGGCAGCGGCCTCAGCTCTTTCGGGATCCGCAGGATCGCGAGGTCCATCTTGGGGTTCACCTTGATGAGCCGATCCGTGAGATAGGTCTGCTGGTCGTCCTCGATGCGCACGGCGAAGGCGGCGCCCCGCTCCACCACATGGAAGTTGGTGAGGATGTACCCTCCCCTGCCGATCACGATGCCGGAGCCGGTGGCTTTGATCTCCCGCTCCCGGTTCAGCACCCCGATCATCACCACCGAGGGGGCCAGGGCCGCCAGCTCCTCGTAGCTCTTCTCCTGCCGTGTGTCTGGGGCACTCCTCGGGGCGGGCCGCACCGGCTGCCGCACCGTGGGGGTGGGCGCAGGCGCCGGCCGCTGGGAAATTTGGGGTCTGGGCTGCGGTTGTTGGGGTCTCGGCTGTGCCGGCTGCTGCTGCCGCGGCTGGGTCTGCGGCGCAGGACTTGGCGGCACTGGCCGGGGCGGGATCTGGACTTTCGCGGCCGTCTGCTGGGGCACCGGGATGTACGCCGGCAGGTCGTCCCTGCCGCAGGGCCCCAGGTCCAGGCGCTGCGAGAGGGCCAGGCTGGACGGGGGGATCTTCCCGTCCCCCGCGGGGTTCAGCAGCAGCACATCCCAGCCCAACTGGGTGAGGAGATAGCCGAAGAGGTACTCCTGCTCCCGCAGCACGTTGCCCAACACGATCTTCCCGGTCCAATCCGGGGTCCAGCGGGGCAGATACGGCTGCAGCAGCTGGTCTGTCCAGAAAAGCAGCTTTGCCCCGAAGTTTCTGCAGATGGTATCTGTGGGCGGCGGGGTACGGGCGGATTGAAACTGCCGGAGCACCCTCTCCAGGGCCTGGGAGAGCACCGGGCCAAAGTCCGCCGGAAAGGCACCTTTCAGCCCGATCCCCTTGTTCTGGCGCCACTGCCGATAGGCCGCCTCATAGAAGGGGCTGTCCTGGGCGGTGAGCACGGGAAGGGCGTTTCGCCGGAGGTAGTTTCCGCGGGAGAGCGCCCGGTCCAGGTCCAGGATCCGGTTCGCCAGATCCGGTGTGGTCCCCACAGCCCGGACAAAGGACACCGAATGGACGCCGTTGCACACGGTGCCCCGGACGCCGCCGAACGCCTCCAGGGAGCGGATCTCCATGGGGTTGCAGACATATTGCAGTGGTTCTCCCACGGCGCTTCCCTCCCCTCCGATACAAGAAAGGAAGAGGCCGAATGTCCCACATCAGCGGGCATCCAGCCTCTTCCCGTGCGGTCTGGACTGTTTTCTCCGTTACAGGTACCGCTTGGCAAACTCCCCGATGGAGTCGTCCGCGGTGCCCTGGCCGATGGCGTTGAACTTCCACTCGCCGTTGTGCCGGTAGACCTCGCCGAAGAGCATGGCGGTCATACCGGAGTAGTTCTCGGTGAGGTTGTAGATGCACATCTCGCTGTTGTTCCGCCCGTCCACCAGCCGGATGAAGGCATTCTGAATCATGCCAAAGTGCTGCTTGCGGGCCCGGGCCTGGTAGATGTTCACCCCGATCACGATCCGATCGTACTGGGCGGGCAGCTTGTTGAGCTCAATCATGATCTGCTCATCATCGCCCTCCCCGGCACCGGTGAGGTTGTCCCCCATGTGGCGGATGGCGCCGCTGTTGTGCACCAGGTTGCCGAAGTACACGATGTCCTGTTTCCCGGCCAATTTGCCGTTGGAGAGCAGCAGGGCAAACGCATCGCAGTCGATGTCCTGGGCTTTCGTCAGGCCGAAGAATCCCCGGGGCTGCTGGACCTCGTCCCAGCCCAGGCCCACCATCACGAGGGACAGGCCGGCCCGCTCCTTGCTCAGGCTGATCTTCTGGCCCTTCTGCAGGCTAACAGACATATCAAACACCTCTTTTTTCTGGGTGCCCGCCCGGCTCCAGCCGGGCGGCACCCGATTCTCGGGCAATCACTTTTTGCCCTGTACCCATTTCAGGCCCCAGTTGTACGCCTGGTCCATCATGGAGTGTCCGGGGAAGAAGCGCACCAGCTTCTCCACGGAGAAGGTCTCATCGTTCTGGTTCACAAAGAGGGCCAGAGCGCACATCTTCATGTCGGAGTCGAACTGGTCCATCTTAACCACCAGGTCCTCTGCCCCGGGGTACTTGATGGTCACCGTGGCGTCCGCCTGCTGCCAGTTGGCCACGCCCTCATAGATGAAGGTGTACACCAGGATCCGGCGGATCTCCTGAATCTTGTTGCCGTTGATCCGCAGGTTCTCGCCGCTGGCGTTCTCACCGGTGCGGTCATCGCCGTCCAGGCTCACAAACGGGGAATCCACCGTGCTGCCAAAGGACTTGCCCAGGGCCTGCACGGCGCCCTTTCTGCCGTTTTTCAGCTCGTAGAGACAGCCCAGGTCCAGGTCGATGCCCTCGTTGCCGCCGAAGAGCCTGGCAAAGAAGCCCTGGTTCACCGGCTTGGCGTTCCAGTTCAGGTTCACCAGGATCTCCCCCAGCCCCGTGGGGTTGGACTTTTTCAGGCTGATCTTCTGGCCCTTCTGGAGACTGATTGCCATGTCAGGCCACCTGGATGCCGTAGCTGGCGCAGAGGGCCGCGAGACCGCCCTGGTAGCCGCTGCCGATGGCGTTGAACTTCCACTCGCCGGCGTTGCGGTAGAGCTCGCCGAAGACCACGGCGGTCTCGATGGAGAAGTCCTCCCCCAGGTCGTAGCGGAGCAGCTCCTGGCCGTTGCGCTCATCGTAGATGCGGATGAAGGCGTTGTTCACCTGGCCGAAGTTCTGCCGGCGGACGTCTGCGTCATAGATGGTCACGGTAAAGGCGATCTTGGAGATGTTGGCCGGGATCTTGGCCAGGTCGATCTTGATCTGCTCATCGTCCCCGTCTCCCATGCCGGTGAGGTTGTCCCCCTGGTGCACCACGGCGCCGGAGGGGTGGGCCAGGTTGCCGTAGAACACGAAGTCCTCCTGGCAGGTGACCTTGCCGTTGTCTCCCAACAGGAAGGCGGCGCCGTCCAGGTCGAAGTCCCCGCCGGTGTCAAAGGCATTTACGTCCCAGCCCACGCCGACCACCACGTTCTGCAGGCCGGCGTTGCCCTTGGTCAGATTCACTTTCTGGCCCTTTGTCAGATTGATAGGCATAGTGTTTTCCCTCCAGATTGATATTTTCGGTTACTCGGCATCGATGCCGTAGCGGGCGCAGATCGCCGCCAGGCCGCCCTGATAGCCGCTGCCGATGGCGTTGAACTTCCACTCGCCGTTGTGCTTGTAGAGCTCTCCCACCACCATGGCGGTCTCGATGGAGAAGTCCTCCCCCAGGTCGAAGTGGATGATCTCCTGGTCGTTCTCCATGTTCACGATGCGGATGAAGGAGTTGCTCACCTGGCCGAAGTTCTGGCGGCGGCGCTCCGCCTCGTAGATGGTCACCGTGAAGGCGATCTTCTCGATGTTGGCCGGGACCATGGACAGGTCCACCATGATCTGCTCGTCATCGCCCTCGCCGGCGCCGGTGAGGTTGTCCCCCTGGTGCACCACGGCGCCGGAGGGGTGCTCCAGGTTGCCGTAGAAGATGAAGTCCTGGTCGCAGGTGCACTTGCCGTTGGCCCCGCACAGGAAGGCGGAGGCGTCCAGGTCAAAATCGTAGCCGGAGTCGAACTCGTTTACGTCCCAGCCCAGCCCTACCATGATTTTCTTCAGGCTGGGGTTGCCCTTGGTCAGGCTGATCTTCTGGCCCTTAGACAGATTGATGGGCATTGTGATTCCTCCTCTGAAATATCGTTGCAGGCGGCCCGGCGCCCTGCCGGGCCGCCTGTGGGGTTACCGCTTGTCCGGCATGTTGTAGGTGCGCTTGAACTCTTCCTTGATGTTCTCCAGCTTCCGCTGGTCCTCGATCCGCTGCTTCCGGGCGTTCTCCTGGATGGCCTTGGTCTCATCGATGCCGGTGACGATGGTCCGCCAGGTGGTCTCCAGGGTCTCCGCCTTGATGGAGCTGCCGGAGGCCAGTTGGGCGGTGAGCTTGGCCTGGTCCACGGTGTTGCGGGCGTTCTTAATGAGCAGCTCGTTGGTCTTCTCGTCCAGGGCTGCCATGGACTGGGCCTGGATCTTCTGCCGCTTCAGCATGATGGCCTGGGCCAGCGCCTGCTTGAACACCGGCAGGGTGATGATGAAGGCGGAGTTGATCTTCCGCACCAAGTTCAGGTTGCTGAACTCCATGGTCTTCAGCATGGGGATGGACTGGAGGGCCACGTTCTCCGCGGTGCGCAGGTCCTGGGTGCGCTGCTCCAGCATCATCAGGGCGTTCTGCATGGTCTGCAGCTCAAACTGGATGGAGTTGTCCCCGGTGGCCTGCAGCTCCTGCTGCAGCTGGGCGATATAGGCCTCCAGCTCCCGGCAGCCCTGCTCCCCCGCCAGGATGTACTTCACCAGCTCGTGGTAGTAGTTCACATTGGCGTTGAAGATCTGCTCCAGGTTCCGGTTGGACTGCTTGATCTCCGTCTCATACTTCTTCAGCTGGACGTAGATCTTGTCTACCTCGTCCCCCATGGTCTGGTACTTGGCCAGGATCTTGTCCAGCTGCTTGCGCATGCCGCCGAACAGCTTTCCGAAGAAGCCCGGCTCCTCTTTGATCTCATCGATGTCGAACTTCTCCATGATCTTCGCCAGCGTGTTCAGCATGGCGCTGGACTCGTCCAGCTGGCTCATGTTCATGCTGCGCAGCACCGTGTCCGAGACCTTGGCGATCTCCTCCGCGGCGCCGGCGCCGAAGGACACAATGGTCTCCATGTTGCGCACCTCAATGGTGCTGGTGAGGGCGTCCACCTCGGCGGAGTTCGTCAGCGTCTGGGTCATCTGCTTGCGGTCCTCCACGATGTCGTAGGGCTGTACCGCCAGCTCCTCGGTGGCGGCCTGCTGCATGGTCGGCGCAGGCTGTACCGGTCTGCCAAAATCAAGTGCCATCTTCCACTAACCCCTTCCAAATAGTCTGTCCAAAAACGATGTCTGTGTGCTGATCCGGGAGAAATCCGGCACCTGCAGGTCGTAGAGAAACGCCCCGCAGATGTGTTCCGCCGGCGGATATTTCGCAAAGTGCTGTTCGATGCACTGATAGCCAGTGGGGACAAAGAAGAGCACATCAAACCCCGCCAGGCTGAGAAAGGCGGCGCGGATGGCGTCTTCCAGGGCGTACATGGCCTCCCCGGTGTTTAAAAAGAGGATCTTCGGGTTTTTCTTGGTGAAGTCGAAGCTCTGGAGCAGCCGCAGCACGTTCTTGTCCAGGTTCAGCACCGTGGACACGATGGTGTACTCCGTGCCGTTGGTGAAGGTGCCCTTGATCCGGCTGGAGTCGATGAGCAGCTGCAGCTTGTCCAGCAGGTGGTCCTGCACCGCCTCCCGGAGAAAGCCGTATGGATAGGCCTTGTGGGCCTTGATCTTGTCCCGCTGGAGCTTTCCGTTGCGGAAGAACTCCGTGGCAAAGGGCTTCATGGGGTTGTACTCCGTGGTGTCCACCCATGGCACCTGGGTCACCAGGATGGTGTTCTCCGTGAGCAGCTTCTTGATGCCCACCCAGTAGTCCTGGACCTTGCTCTTCGCCACGCCGGAGGCCTTGGCGAAGAGCACCGGCATAGTCACCTTCTGGGGATCGGTGGCGAAGTTCGGCCGGTAGCTCAGCTCCTGGTCCCAGTAGATGGCGATCTCCTCGTAGGTGGTCTCCAGGGTGAGGGCCTCTGCCCTGGCGTACTGCTGGTTGCGGTAGATGCCGGAGTCCTGGTACAGAATGGTGTCCAGCTCCCGCTCCGCCTGATAGGCCGCGGTGGTGCCCCGCATCTGGGAGCGCTCCTCCGGGTAGGCCGCCAGGGCCAGGGAGGCGGTGTAGTGCACCTCGTAGAGCAGCGGGTCCTGGAGCACGCAGGTCTTGCTCAAATCCGGGCAGAAGATCATCACATCCACCGGGAGCCTTGCGAGAAAGCGGAGGAACAGGGCCTCGTTGTCATTGCGGCAGCCGCCGAGATACAGGAAGGCGGCCACATCCCCCCCTCTCCAGCCGGAGAACAGCTTTCCCTGGTAGCGCTTGATCCAGCAGAGCAGGTTCACCGCCCGGGTGGTCTGCCGCCCCAGGCTGTCTGCCGGGCCGGCGCCCTTTGCCGCCTCCAGCATCAGGTCCACAAAAGCCTTGGTCACGATGGGCCGGAGGATCTCATTGGCAAAGCTGCGCAGGTTCGCGGAGAGGCCCATCAGCATCTGGTTCAGATCCCGGTAGGTGCCCCGCTGGATCTGCCCCACCTCTCCGTTGTCCGGGGGCGGAATGGAGCCGCTGCAGATCACCACTTTCCGCCCGGCGGCCTTCAGATCTGCCTGCAGCTGGTAGAGGTCGTTGGCGTAGGTCACCTTGTCCTCTACCCCGCTCATGCGGCAGAAGCAGTTGTAGAAGAGGGACTTGTCCTCGCCCCGGGCGCGGCTGTCCCTCCGGATGTCCTCCAGGATCTTTCCGCTGATCCACGCGTTCGTGCAGTTCATAAGCTTGGGAGCGCTGCCGTAGAGCCGCTCCCGGCTGGCCGCCTCCTGGATCTCCTTTCCCAGGCCGGTGAGGCTGTACCCCTGGGGAAAGGGCTGGAGGCCGGGCTGCTGCCAGGCACTGGACCAGCGGGACTGGGGATCCACCTTCTGATAGGCGGCATCGCCTTTCAGCTGCAGCAGCACGATGTCGCAGCCGGCGGTGCTGAGGGTGCGGAGAATCAGCAGCTCGTAGAGGCCCAGGTCCCCATCGTAGATGATCTTCGGCAGGGATTCCTGTCCCAGCAGCCCTACGATCCGCTCAAAGCGGTAGTAGAGCCAGCACATGAACTTGACGTATGCGTTTTGGAGGATGTTGTCGTTCTTGCCCGCCCGGCGCAGCTCCATCAGGGTGTCGTAGATGGAGCGGGCCACGTTGTCCCGCTGGCCGGGGGTCATGCGGGGCAGCCATTTGGCCAGGCGCGTCTGGATGAAGTTCAGGTCCGCCTGGAAGGCCGAGCCCATGATCTCGTTGTAGTAGGCGATGTTCTGATTGTCCGGGTTGGGGAGCCTGCCGGCGATCACCACGCCCCGGGCCCGTGCCGTCTGGTAGTACTGGAGGAGAAAGGCGTGGATCTGCTCGTTGTACCCGCCGATGCGGCAGAAGTAGACCCCCTTCTGCGGCCGCCTGCTGAGCTCGGTAAAGTAGTCGTTCAGTTGGGTAGGATGTACTCTCGGCAGCATGGCAGTCTCTTCACCTTTGTTCGGGTATTTGGGCATTTTTCCCGGCGTCCCCGGCGCCGCAATGGCGCCGGGGACAGCCGATCAACGGGAAGGTTTATTTCATCTTGGAGGTGATGGCCTTGCGGATCACATCGATGGGGATCACCAGGATGGCGAGACCGATGCAGATCAGCCAGGTCACCGGGGAGAGGGGCTCCACGCTGAGGGCCGCGCCGCCGAAGGTGACGAACACGAACTGCAGCACCAGAATGCCGCCCATGACCAGCAGGAAGTTGCGGTTGCGGCCGATGCCCTCGAAGGGGTTCAGGTGGCTGGTGCGGGCGTTGAAGCCGTTGAAGGTGATGGCCATCATAAAGGTGGCAAACAGGGCGGACTTCAGATAGGTCACGTCCACATCGCCGAAGAGGCCCCGGACGGCGGGCACGAAGAGGATGGAGAGGCAGACCGCGGTGATATAGAGGGCGCTGATGATGATCTCGGTCAGCATCTCTTTCGTGACGATGCTCTCTTTCCGCGGGATGGGCTTGTCCTTCATATACTCCTTCAGCGCGGGCTCGCTGCCGAAGGCGATGGCGGCCAGGGTGTCCATGGCCAGGTTGATGAGCAGCAGCTGGATGACGGTGAGCACCACGTTCTCGCCCAGCATGGGGCCGATGAAGCAGGTGAGCACGGCGGCCACGTTCACGGTGAGCTGGAAGATCAGGAACTTGCGGATGCTCTTGAACATGGTGCGGCCGTACAGGATGGCCTTCTCGATGGAGGTGAAGTTGTCGTCCAGGATGGTGATGTCGCCGGCCTCCTTGGCCACTTCCGTGCCGGAGCCCATGGCGAAGCCCACATCGGCCTTTTTCAGGGCGGGGCTGTCGTTGACGCCATCGCCGGTCATGCCAACCACCAGGTCCAGCTCCTGGGCCAGGCGGACGAGACGGCTCTTGTCCGTGGGCAGGGCCCGGGAGACCACCCGCAGGTGGGGCAGCACTTTCTTCAGTTCGTCATCGGACATGGCGGCCATCTCGCCGGAGGTGAGGGCCACATCGTCCTTGCTGGTGAGAAGGCCTGCCTCTTTGGCGATGGCCACGGCGGTCTCCTTCCGGTCTCCGGTCACCATGACCACCTGGATGCCGGCGTTCTGGACCTCCTGGATGGCCTCCACGGCCTCCTTGCGGACGTTGTCCCGGATGCTGACCACGCAGATCAGGGTGAGGGGTTTGTCATCGGTGTCGCCATCGCACTTGGCCACGCCCAGTAAGCGCATGGAGCGGGCGGCCTGGCTGTCGATATAGCGCATCACGGCGGCCTTGTCGGTGAGCTTCTGGATGTTGCCGTTCTCATCCATATAGGAGTCGCAGCGCTCTACGAGGCGCTCCGGGGCGCCCTTGATATAGGTCTGGGTCTTGCCGCCCCGGGTGATCACCACGCTGGAGCACTTCTTGTTGGAGTCGAAGGCCTTGAACTCTTTCACGCCGTCTTTGGAGATCTTGTCCAGCACGTTGGAGTGCATGAGGAAGGTCATGAGTGCGCGGTCGGTGCTGTTGCCGCCGATCACGTTGCCATCGCTGGCCGCGGCGCTGTTGTTCACGCCCACGCCGATGATCATGTCGTTCTCCAGGGCGGGGTTCATCTGGGAGAGCTTCTCAAACACCTTGCAGTTGCCGGTGGCCATCTCCACCACAGACAGCTTGCCCTGGGTGATGGTGCCGGTCTTGTCGCTGAAGAGGATGCTCAGGCTGCCGGCGGTCTCCAGGCCGTTGATCTTGCGGACCAGCACGTTGTCCTTGGCCATGCGGAGGCTCTGGAAGGACAGCAGGATGGAGGTCAGCATGGGCAGGCCCTCCGGTACGGCGCACACGATGATGGTCACGGCCACGGTGATGGCGTCAATGATGAGCCGCACCCAGCCCCAGATATCCGCGGGCAGATCCTGGGAGATGATGGTCCGCAGCAGGATGCCGGCCACAATGGCGATGGCGCCGATGTAGCCGAACTTGGAGATCTGCTGGGCCAGCTTGCCAAGCTTCACCTGCAGCGGGGTCTCCCGGGTGTCCTCCTGGACCTCCAGGGCCAGCTCGCCGAAGAGGGTCTTGTCGCCCACCACTTTGATCTCCAGATATCCCTCGCCGCCGCACACCACGGTGCCGCGGTAGGCGTAGTACTTGTTCAACAGGTCCTTCACATCGTAGGATGCGCCCTGGGGCATGGGGATCTTGTCCGCCTCTTCGGTCTCGCCGTTGAGGGCGGCCTGGTCCACTTTCAGGGCGCCATCGATCACAACGCCGTCTGCCGGGATCTTGTCGCCGGCCTGGAGGTAGATGATGTCCCCTACCACCACTTCGCTGACGTGGATCTCTTCCAGTTTGCCGTCTCGGATGACTTTCGTCATCTCTTTGGCCTCTTCCTCCGCCTTCAGCGCGGAGGCCTTCCCCTCCTGCTTGCTCTCGGACACGGACGACACGCCGTTGGCGATGATGATGGCCACCAGGATGCCGAAGGGCTCAAACCACTCGGCCTGGCCCATGAAGAAGAGAATCACCTGCACCACCAAGGCCACCAGCAGGATCATGATCATCGGGTCTTTGAAGCCCTCCAGGATCTTCTTCCACAGGGGATCCGGTGGGATCTGGGTCAGGGTGTTGGCGCCGTGGGTCTGTCTGCTGCGCTCCACTTCCTGGCTGGTCAAACCGCTGTGCTTCATTATGCTGCGTTCCTCCTATCGTTCTATCGTTTCTTTCGCTGGGACGAGCTCCACCCATCCGCACCGAATCGGCCGGGGCACGCCGGCGGCAATGGGCGGGCGGAAAAGCTTTGGAAGCCCCGGGAATTGCAAGTTTCCGAGGACTTTGCCTATCTTATCCAGCCGACCACATTCTACAGCATGTCCACAAAAAAAGCAAGCGCTCCCCTTGTAGAAAGTAACACTTCAGGGACCTTTTTCTCAGCCGATAATAGGAGAAATGCACCGTCCGGCCCCTGTCCGCTGTCCCGCTCCAGCCACGGCATTTTCCACTGTTTTTCCCTCCCCGTAGGATTGCCCCGTGGAACCTTTGATATCCCATCCGCCCCTGGAAATCCCCGTAGATTGGTCTTTTTGAGCCCAAAAGCGTACATTTTTGGGCTGTATTCTCTCTCCTCCAAGGGTTGCGTGCACACAAACGGCGTTTTCCCTTCTTCAAAGAAAACGACCAGCGCCTTTCTTTTGCATGCCAATCATTCCCAATTATTCATAGAAATTTTACATTCCGCCGCCCGCAAAACGGCAGCGGAAACCGCCCTTCCGAGGGTCCCATTCCCGCCGCCGTTTCCGAAATCGTGCCCTGCTCAGAGGAGGAAGATCCCCCCGGCCACGAGGAAGTATCCCGCCAGCAGCGCCGTCTCGTGCCGCCGCCAGTTCTCCTGGGAGATGCCCTGGAGCATCCCGGTAAAGACCGCAAAGAGCGTGTACTTCAGAAGGAACAACATCGCTCAGACCTCCCGCCTGTTCCCTCCAGTTTATGCAGATACTTTGTCCCCTTTTCCCGGAATTTCGGGCAGCGAAAAGGCGGAGCGCCGCAAAGCGCTCCGCCCGTGGGGATCTCTATTGTTGTGTATCGCTCAGGGCTTGGGGTTGCCCTCGCCATCGAAGAGAGGCAGCTTCTCCAGGAAGAGGATGTCGTCCCGCTTGGCCGCGTTGCCCTCGGCCAGGATGGCCATACGGCCTACCACGTTGCCGCCGGCCTGGTTCACCAGGTTCTCCACGGCCTTCAGGGAGCCGCCGGTGGAGATCACATCGTCCAGGATCAGGATCCGCTTGCCGGCGATCTTCTTGGCGTCCTTGCCGTCCATGTACAGCTTCTGTTCCCCCGCAGTGGTGATGGAGCGGTCCTTTACCTCGAACACGCCGTCCATGTACAGCTTCGGGGCCTTGCGGACCAGGAAGTACTCGTTACGGCCGCTCTGGCGGGCCATCTCGTGGACCAGGGGGATCGCCTTGGCCTCAGGGGCCACCATGTAGTCGAAGTCGGGGGCGATCTTCAGAAGCTCCCGGGCGCAGGCGCAGGTGAGCTCCACATCGCCGAAGATCACGAATGCGCCGATCATCATGGAGTCGTTCAGACGGCACAGGGGCAGTTCCCGGGTCAGGCCGGCAACGTTCATTGTATAAGTCATATGCCACATCTCCTCTGTAGTTTTCAAGGGATTCGGAGTAGACAGCCAGGGCAGCTGTCCCAACGGCGCGGTCTTTTCTGAGATCTGCGCCTCAATCGCCCTTATCATACAACGCAGCTTCCGGAAAAGCAAGCGTCTGTAGAAAAAAAGCAAGAGCGCTGACGGGTACCGCAAGGCATCCCGATTTTGCCATCAAAACAGCTCCCTGTCACTTCCCGCAATTCAGCAGGTGAGCAGCTTTGTTCTGCATTCGTCAGCCATCCATCCTGCAAGCTTCAAGAAATCGCACCCGATTCTGTGATAATTGCAGGTGCAGTTTCCACCAGGCTGTGGTATAATCGAGCCGCTCCTGAAATAGATGTTCCTTAAGAGGTGATTTGCGATGTCATTTCTCGAGAAAATCCGGATCCGGATGCCCAAACCCACCCCTGCGTACCTGATCATCGCCTGTATCGGGCAGATCCTGGTCTGGTCCGTCCACCCGCAACGGGTTGAGATCTGGAAGGTGGTGGTCCTGGTCGGGGCACTGGTGCTCACGGTGCTCAGCATGCACCACATCCTCACTGACACCCAGAACAAGGACCACGTCTCTCTCTTTCTGAAGGTCTGGGGCCTGTCTGTGGCCCTCGCCCTCATCGAGCTCGTGGTCTGCCGTCTCCTGGGAGGCCTGGTCTCTCTTCTGGTGGGCCTGGTACTGCTGTTCCTGATCGTGGATCCCCGCCCCCTTCCCGCAGCAGCGTCCGCCTGATCCGGCATAGCGTGACAATCCATACAGCCATCGCGCCCCCAAGCCCATTTTCACGGGCTTGGGGGTGTCTTTTTCAAAGATCTTTGAAGTGCTCCCGTTGCAAACTTCCGCCATAGCTGGTACAATGCAGTCTGCGTAGCAGCACTCCCCTCCTGCAGTTGATTTCAAACAGAGGTGCATCGTGATGTCATTTCTTGAAAAGATCAAAATCCGCCCAGGGAATAAGATCTCCTGTGCTTTATACGCCGCAGCCTGCATCATCCAGTCTCTCGGCTGGTCCATCTTCATAAATAAATCTAGTATGTGGTTTTATATTCTCATGGCTCTGTCCGCCATTCTCGCGGCAATCTCGTACATTTTCACCTGGGTGGACTACAATGGCAAAAATCAAGAGTATTCCATCGTGCAAGCCTACATCTTTCTATTCCTCTGCAACTTTATAGAGGTGATGGCCGCTTCTCAAATCGGCAGTGCAATATCCTTCCTTCTCAGCCTTGCCCTGATGGTCACCTTCGTAGACTTGCAGCCGCTTACAGACAAACCCATCAACAAACCATAGTAAATGTTTTCCAGTCTCCGTAGAGCTACACCCCCAGGCCCATTTCCATGGGCTTGGGGTGCCTTTATTTCCTGATCTGCAGATATGCATTAAACTGTAACTTATATCATTAGGGACGTTCCATCGGCCAAATCAGACAGATCCAGGGCAGATGGTATGCTTTGGGGGTCATGCCCCATGCGCATCGTCCACTGCGTCCACGCTCCAGCTGCCGTCCTTCTCGGTTGCCCGCACTGAGGACAGCATGTCCATCAACCCGTTGAACGAGATACTACTCGGCTGCCCTGAATCGGCGATATCCTGAAGTGCCAGTACAGCCATCGTTGCAGACAGATGGTTCAAGAATAGCCACGCCTCGGTGCTGCCAACATTCTGCATATAGGAGGCGTCAAAGGGAAGCAACTTATCGTAGATCTGGAAGAACGCCTCGATTGCAGGGCGCTGCTTATAGAGCAAGTAGACCTCCTCTGCCGAGAGATCCATACGGTTCGTCTTCAGCGCGAACGTCCCGGTTTCCCGTGTGATAGCGCCACCCTCGGTGAGTTTCTCTTTTCGCGCACTGTGAGCGGCAAGGTCATCGCTATTGGCCTCGACCATAGCCAATCGCTTCTCACCAGCTTTGACAGATTCTTGGCGTTGTCTCACCCTGACCCTGGCCATCTCCAGACTCTCTTGCGCCGCACTGAGCTTCTTCTGCTCTTCAATGAGCTGCAGATCTTTCTTGCAGTAACCAGCCTCGGCACGGGCCAGCTCAGTTTTTGCCTTTGCCTCAGATGCTTCAGCTCGCGCCACAACGCCTGCGGCGTATTCCCTCTTAGACTCGGACTTTGCAGCCCTGAGGTTATCTTGTTTACTCTCAAGACTAAGTGCTTTTACGGCAACCTGTGCTTCTGCCTCCTCCTTCTTTCGCTGTGCCACTATAAGATCGCCGTTTGTAAGTGCTACCCGGCTTTCCGCTTCCGCCACAGCGCTTTGCGCCCGTTCCACTGCCTTTTCAGCCTTCGCGAGTTCCCTCCTCCGGCGATCCAAATCTTTCTGTGCTTTCTTTACGTCTTTGCCCGCTGCAAGCTCACGCTTTGCTATTCTGGAAGAAGCCTCGCTTGCAAAGAGATAGCAATCGAAGTAGACAATTATCTTCGTTTTGTGATCTTCGCATTCATATGAGGAATAGCATATTCCTCTTGCTTGATAGGAGAATTCTCCCTGATATTCATAGATAGTGGGGGTTTTCTCAGGCAAACCGTATGTTCCTCGCTGCATCCCCAGCACGTAATTGGCTCCACTATTCTCTGCCATTTCTGTGACCTCTGCGCCAGTGCAGCTCTCGTCCCAGACCAGCGTGATATCGTCAAGAGCGAGGCCGCTTTCCCTGACGATATCCTCTAGCGCCTTCACGTTGTCTGTGCTGCCGGAATACTGCTTATAAAACGCGGGCATCCCGATCGACCCCTCTGATTTTGCGAACAGATACGCCAAGTTTATCTGGGGTTGATACCCGGGCTCGGTATCACGCCCAATTTTTATGCCTTTTGATGGGCACATGATCCTGGGACCATCAACAAGGGCTACGTATTCATCCCCGGATCGCATGTATTCCATGTATTGAACCATGTCGTTGCGCAACATCACAAGCGCTTCCAGGAACTCAGTCATCGCCTCCTTGCTCACATCGAGCCCCGGGTAAAGATGCGAGAGGTAGCTGCGCTGATACTGATCCTCGATCTCGCAGAAGAGACCTCCCATTGCGCTGATGGCCCTTAGCATGGCTACCACATAGAGATACACCCAAAAACCCGGGAAGGCGTACTTGAGCCCTTCCCGCATCTCACCGGTGCGCCCGTACAGATAGCAGACCGCTGCAGTCTCTCCTGTCTGGGACAGTACAACGTCTGCTTTGGTCAGCTTGTGCGTACCATTCAGCCAGTTCTCCCGGTCCTGCAGTGCCGCGGCAGCAGACAGCCTGTCCCCGATGCGCAGTTCCACCTCTGGCGGGACAGGCGCCTCAGATGCATTGGCTCCGCCAGTGCTGCCAAGTGCGGTCTCGTTGCCATTTGCCCCTGCCTCCTTGCCAGGCGCTGGCTTTGGGGCGCGATGCGTGCTGAGGACAAGGCCATCGGGGGTTATTTTGCCAATGATTTTGCCGGATCGCCACATCATCCGCTTTTTCGCTTTATCATAGTACGGTATTTTTTCATACAGATACCAGTGGCCGTTAATGTGCTTGATCTCTGTGTTCTTTGGCTTATCGTAATTCTTCACATAGTCCGGGCGTTCAACCATACCATTGCCGCCTCCTTCTAATTACTTCCAGCCTACGTACCTAAGCCTTGTTTTGGGGACGTAACATAGTCTAGCATACAGCGGAGGTAACGTCAAGCAAATCAGCGCATTGTCTGTCCCTTCCAGGATGAGACCCGGAACGTGATCGGGCCGAACCCCGGGCTTCTCGATAATACCACACCCCCAAGCCCCTTTCCATGGGCTTGGGGGTGTCTTTTATGTCTGAATTGCGGCTTTGCCTCAGTGCACGGCGCCCCGCTCACAGCGGTTGCCCCAGGCATCGATGAGGGTGTTGCCGGAGTACACGCAGATGATCTCGCAGTTGTTGGGGCAGCGGCCGCAGCTGGCCTCCCGGACGTGGAACTCGGTGTCCTCTACGGCGAAGTCAAAGGCCTTGCGCCCCTTGCCCCGGCGGGCCAGGATGGCGGCGCCCAGTGCGCCCATGAGATGTCCGTTGGGGTCCACGGTCACCTTGCAGCCCAGAGCCTTCTCGAAGGCCTTCACCACGCCGGTGTTCTTGCTCACGCCGCCCTGGAACACCACCGGGGAGACGATTTTCTTGCCCTTGCCCACGTTGTTCAGGTAGTTTGCCACCACGGCGTTGCACACGCCTGCGATGACGTCCTCCCTGGGGTGGCCCATCTGCAGCTTGTGCACCAGGTCCGATTCTGCGAATACGGTGCAGCGGGCGGCGATCTGGGTGGGGTGCTGAGACCGGGCGGCGTACTCCCCGATCTCCTCCACCCCGATGCCCAGGCGCTTGGCCTGGCTGCTGAGGAAGGCGCCGGTACCGGCGGCGCAGAGGGTGTTCATGGCATAGTCCACCGCCACCCCGTTTTCCACCAGGATGATCTTGGAGTCCTGTCCGCCGATCTCCAGGATGGTGCGCACCTCCGGGTAGAAGGTGGTGGTGCCAACGGCGTGGGCGGTGATCTCATTCTTCACGATGGTGGCGCCCACAATGGTGCCCACCAGTTTCCGGGCGGAGCCGGTGGTACCGGTGGCGATGATCTGCCAGCTGGAGGGGTCGAACTGCTTGGCCAGGGAGCGGACCAGCCGCTTCACCGCGCCGATGGGGTCTCCCTCGGTCCAGATGTACTCGCTGCAGAGGATGTTGTTCTGGTCATCGATGATCACGCCCTTGGTGGAGATGGAGCCTACATCGATGCCGAGATAAGCGGACTTCAAGATAATGCCTTCTTTCTGGTAGCGATCATGTCGTAAAAGGCCTCCAGTCTGGTGAGAAGGCCCACATCGCTGGTCTGGGTGTCATAGGTGAGGTACAGGGTGGGGATCTTGTAGGTGGCGCTGATGTTCTGCAGCACCGGCATGATGTCGATCTCCGGGGTGCAGTTGGCGCTCTTCACATGGATTAAGCCGTCAAAATGGTGCTCGGCGCAGGTCTTGGCAAACCAGATGTTCGCCGTGGAGGTGGGCCCCATGGAGTAGGTGCAGAGGTCCTTGATCTTGGGCTCCAGGTTTTTCACGTTGCTGTAGTGGACCACCTGGTTGGTGATGGTCATCCAGCGGTGGACCTCCACCCCCATGTCCGCCAGTTTCTGCTCCAGGTTGCGGTTGGAGTAGGCGTCCATCACGGTATAGAGCTCGCCCAGAATGCCCACCCGCAGGGGCCGGTCCGGTTTGTCCAGGGGGATCTCCTGGAACTCCCGCTTCACCGTGCGGTAGTCCGCCTCGATGTCCGCCCGGGAGTCCGCGATGTTCAGGGAGGCCAGGAACTTCCGATAGGCCTTCCGGTACTCCCCGTCTGTGGCGTCAAAGCCCACGTTCTTGTAGTACTCCGCCGTGACATCGTCCACATACTCCACCATTTTGAGGGTGTCCCGGGCAACCTGGATGAACTTGGGGAGGTTCAGCTTGGGGTCCACATGCTTCAGAAGCCTGAGCCAGTCCCGGCGCTTGCCGGTGGCGTAGGAGGAGAGGTTGATGAGCTCACACTGATAGCCCAGGTCGTGGAGGATCTGCTCCTGCAGCTCCCCGTAGTACCCCAGGCGGCAGGCGCCGTGGGTCATGATGACGGTGTCCGCCCCGGCCTCCAGGGCCTCGATCTCGCTGCCCAGCAAGGTCTTAAAGGGGGTGCAGACGTAGTCCGGGCTGTTCCGCTCGCCCAGTTCCTCCGTCTGCCGGGTGAGGGGCGGCGGCATGATGTACCGCACGTTGTGGAAGGCGTGCTCCAGGCCGTACTTGATGCAGCAGTTGTACTCCGCATACCGGGGGAAGGAGATCTGCTTCATGCGGATCTCTTTGTGCAGTTGTTTTGCCATCAGAGCACCCCCTTCTTCAGGCGGATGATATCCACAAAGCTCTCCAGGCGGGTCTCCGTGCCGGCGGAGCCGGTCTGGGTGTCCATCACCAGGTTCAGCAGCGGCACGTCCTTCACCTTGCGGGTGACGAGGTCGTTGGTCATGGCATCCGGGCCGCAGGGGAAGGCGCTCACCAGGATGACGCCGTCCACCTCTTTCTTCAGCATCTCGATGCCGCCGAGGAGCTCCCGGTTTACCTCCCACTTGCAGCTGGGGGAGACGTCCAGGCTCCGCTTGATGGCCGCATCCCGGTTCACAATGTCTGCCCGCAGCGGCAGCACGTCCATGGAGCGGAGAAAATCGGTTACAGGCTTGCCGAGATAGGGATCGTCCAGGATGTAGGGATGTCCCACCAACAGGATCTTCAGACCCTTGGACTTCAAGATCTGCTCCTGGGCCCTCAGCTTCTCCCGCCAGGCCCGCTGGTCCGCCTTTTCCGCCGCCGCATAGGCCTTTTTCAGCTCCGCCTGGGAGTACCCCAGCGCCAGGGTCTCCCCCATGTTGAGGAAGGCCTTCTCCTGGTCGATGTTCTCATTGGCGTCCAGGTTGTAGCTCAGAAAGCGCTGGCCGGACTCCCGGAACACGTTGCGGGTCTGGTCGTAGAGAGCGGAGAAGCGGATGCACATCTCCCGGCGGAGGCCGAAGGTGGCGACCCGGGGCACGAAGATGAAGTCGCACTTGCCGATGAGGGCTTTCACATGGCCGTAGAAGATCTTCACGGAGAGGCAGGTCTCGTCCACCGCCATGGCGGCGCCGTCCTCCAGCAGCTGCCGGCTGGTGGGCGGGCTAACAACGGTCTTGATCCCCAGGGCGTGAAAATAGGTCTCCCAGAGCGCCGCATAGCGGTAATAGAGAAGCGCCCGGGGGATGCCCACCACAGGCGTCTTCCGCTCAATCAAAACAGTCTTTTTCATACGTTCACCTTGATCCACAAGAGTGCTGTATTTTACCATGCCAACCCGCCGGGCGCAATTCCAGCCGCGCAAGTTTGTCTCATTTCACGACACATCCCACGCATTGTCCCAACCATTCTGGCGAGAACTGCTACACCGAAAGTTGGAAATCCGCTGTCCTTCCGGCGGTCTCCCCTGCCTAAGTTCCACATGCCGCAAGGTGCCCTGCCGAAGATCGGCAGGGCACCCAAATTGTGGTTATTCTATTGAAAAGCGCGTTGGATCACGCCTCTTCCGCCTTGTGAGGCAGCTCCAGCTTCCGCCGCAGATACTCCGCCGTGTGTTCCCACGCCAGGTAGTCCGGGATCTTGTCCAGGTAGAGTTCCAGCGCAGCTATCTCCGCCCAGTCTGCATCGCTGAGCACGTCCTGGCAGGCCAGCGCACAGTACCGGTCGTACTTCTCCTGCAGCGTCTTGGCCAGCCGATCCACCTGAAACCAGCCCTCCACAACGCCCTCGTAGGGCAGATTGGCGAGGCCGTGTTCTGCCAGGGTGCGGTGGGAGAGATCATAGACCGCGGCGTTGGAGACTGAGCTCAGCACAAAGGGGGAGTTTGTGGAGACGATGAACTGCACGTTGGGGAAGAGCACCGTCAGGAGGGGCAGCACCCGCTTCTGCATGCCCAGGTGGAGATGGGCCTCCACCTCATCGATGAGGACGATCCCCTCCAGGTCCCAGCTGCCATGGCTCTCCATCCGCAGGATCAAATCCGCAAGGATGGCCAAGAGGGCGGACTGGCCTGCAGACAGGCTGTTGAAGTCCAGGGGCTCCCGGTCCTGCCTGCAGATGGAGAACTGGAAGGTCTCTGGGTCCATCTCCAAGGTGAGGGTGGGGTCCTCTAAGACATCCCGGAGAACCCCCTGGAAGCGGTCAAACCAGGCCGCAATGGCTTCGGCCCGCGCACTCCCCCGGCTGAACGCCTGGGTTGCCCGCTGGCACATCAGGTACTTCACCAGCAGCTTTCCCGGCCCGTCTTCCATCCCATAGACCGGCTGCAGATTGATCTTCTCGATAGACCGGGACATCTCCACCGCCAGCCGCCTGCTGTCCCGGTAAAAGGCCAGCACAAACGAGCCAGATCGGTACCTCTCCCGGAGATCGGCACAGGAGGAGAAGGCCACAGAGGCCCCAGATTCCCAGCGGTGCAACACCGCCTCACAGGTCTGCACCGCATCCCTGCCATTCTCATAGAGATCTGGATCCCGATCCTCCGAGACCGCAAAGCGCAGGTGGTCTGCCAGGGCCTCCAGCAGGCTGGTCTTGCCGCTGCCGTTGCCGCCGGTGAGGATCAGGTGTTTCCGCCGATCTGCGGCCAGGGGGATGGCAATATCCTCCAGGTGGCGCACTTTGCGGATCTGCAGGGCGGTGATGTACGGTTCCACAGCCGTCTCTCCCTCCTCTCTGTTCTCGCAGCAGACCTCAGGTGCACTGCAGCACCACCCAGACGCGGTCAAAGTTGCGGGCGGCCAGGTCCTCCTTCGTGATCCAGAAATAAATCATGCCGCAGTCCCCGAACATCAGGTCCGTCCATTCCTCCGGCGGCGAAAACTGGAGCAGCAGCTGCCAGCGCTCCGGGCCGATGGCCCTGGCCTGCTCCCAAGCTTTGGGCGGAATCTTTCTGGGATTCCCCGTATCGTACCCATTGGCAAGCAGCTCCACTTCAGCGGGCATGGAGCTCTGGATCGTCATAGGCCAGCCCAGCAGCTGGATTCCCTCCTCTTTGGGCACCGGCCAGTTGGCAATGGCCTGCTCATATGCGTCAAAGTACTCCCCGGGCAGGTTCAGATCCTCCCAGTCCGGACAGGTGGACACCTGCCGGAGGGACACGCCGCAGGGGTCAAGATGCAGCTGCTCTGGCAACGCGGCCGGGGGATCCACCGGCTGCAGGCCTGCCTCCTCCGGAAACCAATACACCCGGCCGCTGCCCTGGTCTGTGGGCCGAAAGCCCCAGGGCTGCCGGTCTGCCTCGTAGAAGAAAGACAGCACCCCATGGGTGGGAAGAAGGTGCTCCAAATCCAGGGGCGCCAGGTCCCCGCAGTGGAACTGCCCGAGGAAGGTGAGGGGCGCGGTGTAGTCATCCCCGTAGGCATCTTTGCCCCGAAACCAGGGCCATTGGAAATCCGCCGGCACATCCGGGCAACCGCCCAGACGGGTGGCGCCGACAGACTGCTCCCCTTCGCCGTCGGCTGTCACGCGGATGGCGCTGCGGGCCATCCCTTTCAGCATGGATTGTATTGTGTCAGTCACAAAAAATCTCCTCCTGTCATAGTCTGGCGTGTACGAAAAGCCTCTTGAGATCGGGCCCGGAACTGTGGTACAATCCCCGCGTTTCCAGACGAAACCCCGCGGGTTCGGTCTCCATCTGTAGATTCCCGGAAAGGAATGCTCGCTATCATGCCTCGGCTGCAAAGCTACACCCACACGATAACCGCCAGCTACCTGGGCTACATCACCCAGGCCGTGGTGAACAACTTTGCCCCACTGCTCTTCCTTACATTCGCAGCGGACTTCGAGCTGTCCCTGCAGCAGCTCACCCTGCTCACCACATTGAACTTCCTGGTGCAGCTGCTCATCGATCTGCTGTCCGCCCGCCTGGTAGATCGGATCGGCTACCGGGTGTGTGCCGTGGCCGCCCATGTGTTCGCCGCCCTGGGCCTGGCCGGTCTCGCCGTCTTCCCCTCCCTCGCCCCCAACCCCTATCCCGGGATCCTGGCGGCGGTGGTGCTGTACGCCATGGGCGGCGGACTCATAGAGGTGCTCATCAGCCCCATTGTGGAGTCCTGCCCCACAAAGCAAAAGGAGGCCGCCATGAGCCTCCTCCACTCTTTCTACTGTTGGGGGCAGGTGTTCGTGGTGCTGGCCTCTACCCTCTTTTTCCGCATGGCGGGGATCTCCCACTGGCGGGCTCTGGCCCTGCTGTGGGCCCTGCTGCCCGCGCTGAACGGGCTGTACTTCGCCATCGTGCCGATCTTTCCCCCGGTGGGCGGCAGTGAGCCCCTGTCCCTGGGGAATCTCCTCCGGCAGAAGGTGTTCTGGATCCTGGCAGTGCTGATGGTGGCCGCCGGGGCCTCGGAGTTGGCCATGAGCCAGTGGGCCTCCGCCTTTGCAGAGACCGCCCTGCACATCACCAAAACCGCCGGCGATCTGGCGGGGCCGTGTGCCTTTGCCCTCTTGATGGGCACGGCCCGGGCCCTGTACGCCAAGTTTGCAGACCGGCTGCCGCTGCCCGCCGCCCTCATGGGCAGTGGAGCGCTCTGCCTCGTCTGCTATCTCCTCACGGCCCTCTCCGGCAACCCGGTGCTGTCCCTCATCGGCTGCGCCGTCTGCGGATTCTCCGTGGGCATCTTCTGGCCGGGCACCTTCAGTCTGGCCGCCCAGGCGCTGCCCGCCGGCGGCACCTCCATGTATGCCCTTCTGGCCCTGGCCGGGGACATGGGCTGCTCGCTGGGCCCCACATTGGTGGGCTTTGCGGCCTCCGCCAGCGGCAAGGGCCTCCCCTTCGGGCTGCTGCTGGCATCTTTCTTCCCCGTCCTGCTGTTTCTGGGCGTGCCGCAGATGAAGCGGCAGAGCCCCCCGGCTACAGGCGCCGGTACTGGTGGACGGTAAAGCCCACCTCGGTGGCGAGAACATCAAGAGACTCCAGTTGGCGGACCCCCGCCTCTGGAGTCTTCCACGTATAGGGGGTCATGTGAAAGAGGGCCATGATCTGCTCAGTACTGTCCAGGGTGATGGAGAAGCGCAGCTCTTCCGCCCCCGCATAGGCAAAGCCGGGATAGTCCTCCCGCTTCACCGGGTTCTCGTAGGGCTGGGGATAGAGGATCTCCTTCATCTGCCAGAGGTGCCGGGCGGAGGGGACCACATAGAGGAAGGTCCCCCCTGGGCGCAACACCCGGGCGAACTCCCCCACACTCAGGGGTGAGAACACATCCAGCAGCAGGTCACAGGTGCCATCTCCCAGGGGCAGATGGTACGCCGAGGCCACCGCAAATTCCCCGGAGGGCACCCGCCGGGCGGCCTTGCGCACGGCGTTCCGGGAGATGTCGATGCCGGCAATGTGCGGCGTTTGTCCCGCCTGCCGCAGGGCGCAGTCCACCCCCTGGGTATACCAGCCCTCGCCGCAGCCGCTGTCCAGTACCGCAGGGGAGGCAGTGCCGGCAAGCGCCGAGACACTCATCCGCTCCAGCGCCTCCCGCAGCGGCAGGTACCAGCCCCGCTCCAGAAAGGCGGCGCGGGCCTGCACCATCTGGCGGTCATCGCCGGGGTCTTTGGAGTGCTTCCGGTTGGGGGGCAGCAGATGGACATAGCCCTCCCGGGCGCGGTCAAAGGAGTGGCCTTGGGGGCACTTCAGCCCATGGGCAGACGCCTGCAGGGTCCCGCCGCACAGCGGACAGCAGAAGAGGCTCACCTCTGTGCCTGGTGGTTCTGCTGTGGGGGTTGCCGCAGGTCTCTGCTCTTCTATCCGCATCGGGGTCAGCCTGCCCTGCGGGCAGACATCATTTTTTGGAGAAGCGATGTGAGCTGCTCCAGCTCCGCCTGGGTCAGGCCGAGGGAGTCCGCCACCTGCGCCGGTATTCCCCGCGCCGCCGCCTGCAGGGCCATGCCCTCCTCTGTGGCCGTAATGATCAGCATGCGCTCATCCACGGCGGAGCGGCAGCGGTAGATCAGGCGCTTTCTCTCCAGCTTCTTCAGCAGCGGCGTCAGGGTGCCGGAGTCCAGGGTCATCTTGTCCCCCAGGGCACGCACGCTCAGAGGTCCGCTCTCCCACAGCGCCGCCATGGTCAGAAACTGGGTGTAGGTCAGGTCCAGGGGCTCCAGCAGATCGCTGAACAGTTTGATCACCATTCTGGAGCAGGAATAGAGCGGGAAGCAAAACAGACGGCTCAAACGCAATTCCTCAAAATTCTTGTCTTCCATGAGTACCTCCGAATAAGGGCTTCTGCCCGAGTCACGTCTATCACGCATGCTAGAATACCACATTGTTTTTCCAATCTCAACCCATTTTTCAGAAATTCCCTAAAGTTTCCCCCTCTTTTTTCGGTTGGAACTTGTTCTCTTTCCACTTACACTGGGAAATATTGCATTTTTATTCTATTTCATCTATGTTTATTATTCAACAAGCTTGGAAAATATCATCAAATTTCCGTATTTCGCAGTTTCTCCTGTTTTTGGCATCCGTCCTGCGCCCATGCAATTTGGGAATACCATCAATAAAAGGGATAAAGAAAGCAAGAGATGGCCACACCCGAAGGGAGTTGCCTGCAGACAACGACACGGCGCACCTTCCCGAGAGAAGGTGCGCCGTGATATTGTTTGGATCGCGCTCTCAGAGCATTTGCTTGCTCCGGGAGATGTTCATGGTGCCGTCCTGCATGTCGTTCACCCAGTCCAGGCTCTTGCCGGTGCCCAGGGCCACGCAGGAGATGGCATCGTCCGCCACATGGGTCTCGATGCCGGTGTGGGACTCGATGAGCTTGTCAAAGCCCCAGACCAGGGAGCCGCCGCCGGTCATGATGATACCGTTGCTGGAGATGTCCGCCACCAGCTCCGGCGGGGTGCGCTCCAGAACGCCGTGGACGGCCTCCAGAATGCGGGAGCAGGGCTCTTCGAAGGCCTCGATCATCTCGCTGGAGGTGACAGAGAAGGTGCGAGGCAGGCCGGTCATCAGGCAGCGCCCCTTGACCTCCATGGAGATCTCCTCCGGGCGGGGGAAGACGCAGCCCACGGTCATCTTCAGCTCCTCGGCGGTGCGGTCGCCGATGAGCACGTTGTGGCGCTTGCGGATATGCTTCACCACGGCCTCGCTGAAGGCATCGCCGGCCACCTTGATGGAGGCGGACTCCACGATGCCGGACAGGGAGATGACGGCGATGTCCGCGGTGCCGCCGCCGATGTCCACCACCATGTGGCCGTCCGGCTGGGTGATGTCCACGCCGGCGCCGATGGCGGCAGCCAGAGGCTCCTCAATGAGGTACACCTTGCGGGCGCCGGCCTGGATGCCGGCATCGATGACGGCCCGCTCCTCCACTTCGGTGATGCCGGAGGGCACGCAGATCACCACCCGGGGCTTAAAGAGGCGCACCGGGGCCACCTTGCGGATGAACTCCCGGAGCATGCGCTCGGTCATGTCGTAGTCCGAGATAACGCCCTCCCGGAGCGGACGGATCGCCACGATGTTGCCAGGGGTACGGCCCAGCATCTGCTGGGCATCGGTGCCCACTTTCAGAAGCTTTCCGGTGTTCTTGTCCAACGCCACCACAGAGGGCTCCCGCAGGACGATGCCCTTATCCTTGATGTAGACGAGCACGGTGGCAGTGCCCAGGTCGATGCCGATGTCCTTCACAAACAGAGACATTTGTATCCACTCCTATATGAGACAGCCCTCTGGGTCAGAATCCCCCAAACTGCTGAATAGTATTCTCGGTACCGCGGCAGACAAGGCCGCACCCCCTATAATAATGGACAACTGCCCAATTTGCAAGTCCCTTTCCCACAGACTTTTCACCAAACCTGCAACAGATTTTCCCGGATTTTTGCCGGATTTTTAGTGAAAAAGGCACCTCCACGCCAGAAATGCGGCAAATACAAGGTCTCCCGGCACATGCCCCCAAAAAACACCGAGCCCCCGGCCGTCCAACATCGCGACCGGGGGCTACTTCTCGCTGGGATTGGTGCTCGTGTTCCAATAGTGCATAGGCGTGTACCAGGCTTTCTTCAGGACTTGCGCCAACTGTGCCGGGGCTGAAATGCGGTTCTCCCATTGCTGCAAACGACTTGTGGACAGCGTCTTGGCTTCCATATGCTTTCAATGCGTGTTTGGAACGGGTCTCATTGCACTGCGCCTTGCGGCCGTTGAGAGGCTGGGGGCCACTGGAACATCCCCTGTCCCTCTTGCTGGCTGTATATTACACGATTGGGGCGGGGTTGTCAAGGGGTTTTTCGCAAATTGTTCAACTTTTTTTGCTGGCATTTTCAGGTACTGCGCCAAGTTGTACAAGGAGTTGCCGTTTTCTCCCTGCCAAGCGTCTTTTCTCCAGTACAGCACACTCCCCCGCAAAAAATACCGTGCCCCCCGGCCGTCCTACTTCGCGACCGGGGGGCTACTTCTCGCTGGGGCTCACACTTGCGCTGAAATCGTGCATAGGCCGGCACCTGCTTTTCCCTGTATGTACAGTCCCGCTGGAGAGGCTCTAAAGTGACAATCTCCCATTTCTGCAAACCACGGAGTTGCTTCAGGCTGAACCTGGCTTTCATTGCTTCAAAGCGTGTTTGGAACGGCTGAGGTCCACTTCAACCTGCCTCTGGACTGGTAAGGGCGCTGGGCTGCTGTGTGCTGCACCCGCTTGCCTTTTCTGGCTGTATCCTACACCTCCCGAGGGCGGCTGTCAAGGGGTTTTTCACAGATTTGTCAAAGAATTTTTGTCCCAACTGGCCTTTCCTCCGAAGATTCCACAAAAGCCAGCCGCTGCGGCGGCGCGGTGTCAGGTACGGATCAGCTGTCCAGCACGCCCAGCTCCCGGCGGATGCGGATCCGCAGGGCGGAGTAGCGGCGGGTCGGGCGGTTGTTGTTCACCATGGTGTTGATCTGCTCCAGATCCCCCACCAGGATCAGGTTGTCTCGGGCCCGGGTGATGCCGGTGTACAGCACGCCCCGCACCAGCAGCGTGTACGGCACCTCGCAGACCACGAAAATCACCGCCCGGAACTCCGAGCCCTGGGCCTTGTGTACCGTTACGGCGTAGGCGGGCTCCAGCTCGCCCAGCATGTCCTGGGTGTAGTTCACAACGCGGCCGTCAAAGGAGACGGTGATGCCCGCGGGGTTGGCCTCGGTGATCACCCCGATGTCCCCGTTGAAGACGCCGGTGTCGGTGGCTCCCGAGACAGGGTCCTCCCAGTAGAGGTCGTAGTTGTTCCGGATCTGCATCACCCGGTCCCCTGTCCGGAAGACCACATCCCCCCATTTTACCTCCCCCTTCCCCCTGGCCGGGGGATTCAGGGCGGCCTGAAGGGCGATGTTCAGCTCCTTGGTGCAAGCGCCCTTGTTCCTGGCCGGGGTGATCACCTGGATCTGGTCTGCGGGGATGCCCATCTTCTTGGGCAGCCGCTCCCGGCAGAGGTCCACCACCGTCTGGATGGCGGCCTGGGCATCGTTGCGCCGCATGATGAAGAAGTCCGTCTTCCGGTCCACATAGTGGGACACCGGCATCCGCCCCTCGTTCACCCCGTGGGCGTTCATCACGATGTCGCTCTGCTGGGCCTGGCGGAAGATCTCGGTGAGGTGCACCGAGGGCACCACCTCGCTGCGGATCAGGTGGTCCAGCACCCGGCCGGGGCCCACGGAGGGCAGCTGGTCCGGGTCTCCCACCAGCACCAGTTTGCAATCGGAGCGCAGCGCCCGGAGGAGGGACGCCATCAGGCTGATGTCCACCATGGAGGTCTCGTCCACGATCACCGCGTCCGCCTCCAGGGGGTCGTCCTGGTTCTTGGTAAACTCCAGGTTGCCGGTGGCAATGTTGGGGGCCATCTGCAGCAGTCTGTGGATGGTGGAGGCCTCCTTGCCGCAGGTCTCCGCCATCCGTTTCGCCGCCCGGCCGGTGGGGGCCGCCAGGGAGGTCTTCAGGCCCATGCTCTCAAAGATGGCCAGGATGCCCCGAAGAGAGGTGGTCTTGCCGGTGCCGGGCCCGCCGGTGAGGAGCATGATCTGCCGGGTGGCCGCCAGCTCCACCGCCTGGCGCTGCATCTCGGCGTAGGTGATTCCCTGCTTCTTCTGGATCCGCTCCAGCTGCTGGGCCAGGTTCTTGGGGGGCTGCTGCTCGTTGGCGCACATCTCCGCGATGCGCATGGCCACATAGGACTCATCGTTGTAGAGCTCCACCTCATAGCAGGCGTCCCGCTCGGCGATGTACTCCCGGACGATCTTCCCCTCCCGGATGAGGTTCTCCAGGTTCTCCACCACCACGTCTTTCTCCACATGGATGAGCTGTCCGGAGGCCTTCACCAGGTCCTCATAGGGCACGAACACATGGCCGTTGTCCCCGTTGTGGTCCAGCTCGTGGAGGATCGCCGCCTCCACCCGCACCGGGGCGTTGGCGTCCACCCCGTTTTTCACCGCCATCTCGTCCACGGTGTGGAAGGGCACGCCGAATAACCGGGAGGCCAGCAGATAGGGGTTGTCCTGGATGGCCTCCACCGCCTCGTCCCCGAACTCCTGGTACAGCGGCACCACGATGGACATGGGCAGCTGGTTTTCGTTCACGAAGGAGGCCAGAAGCCGCATGCCCATCACCTTGTGATAGGACTTGCTGATGGCCATGGCCTTGTTCAGGGAGATGCCCTTCAGCTCCGCCAGCCGCTCCGGCTCCCGGTCTATCACGTCCAAGGTCTGCTCCCCAAAGGAGTCCACCAGCTGCTTGGCCAGTTTCTCCTTGATGCCTCGGATCACCCCGCTGCCCAGGTAGTTCTGAATGTCCCGCTTCCCGGTGGGCAGGTGGCGCACCGCCAGCTCCGCCTTGAACTGGCTGCCGTGCTTGGGATGGGTCTCCCAGTGGCCGTCCATCTCCAGCCGCTCTCCCACGGCCACATCGGGGAGAATGCCCACCACCGTGGTCTCCCCCTCCAGGGGGATCTCCATGGCCAGAACGGTGTACCCGTTCTCATCGTTGTGGAAGACAACGTGGCTCACCGTCCCCTCCAGGTGGATATCTGTATTGTGGTTTTCGCCAGCTCTCGCCATGCACGCACACCTTCCAAACAAGCTCGCTTTTTCTCCGTTATGATAACAGAAATACTTCCAGAATTCAACGGCCAATTTCCGGCGATACTATCCCGGAGGTGAATCGCTATGCTCACAGAAACCCAACTTCTAAACCACATCTACCAGACGGCGGAGATGGGCCGGGAGGGCATCCACTCCGTCCTCCGGTACACCAGCGAGCCGCGGCTGGTGAACGCCCTGAGCCAGCAGCTCTCGGAGTACGAACAGCTGCAGTCCTCCGCCGGGGCCATGCTCCACGCCCGGGGGGAGCAGGCCAAGGGCATCAGCCCGGTGGCCAAGCTGTCCTCCGAGGCCATGAGCTCCATGAAGGCCCTCACAGACAGCTCCCCCACCAAGATCGCCGAGATGATGATCCAGGGCTCCACCATGGGGGTCACCAAGAGCCTCCGGAACATCCGGGACTGCACCGTGGAGGACGAGGAGGTCCGCAACCTGGCCAACAAGCTGGTGAGGACGGAGCAGAACAACATCGAACAGATGAAGCAGTTCCTCTGAGCGGCAAGCGGCCCCGGGCGTCCCTACGCCCGGGGCCAATCATTTTCTGGATCAGCTGATTACACGCGCTTCCACACCGCGCCGCCGGGGACATCGGTGAGCTCGATGCCCATGTCCTTCAGCTGCATGCGGATGGCGTCCGCCTTGGCAAAGTCCTTGGCCTTCTTGGCCTCGGCCCGCTGGAGCACCAGCGCATCGATCTCGGGGTCCCCCTCGCCCTGGATGGTGAAGCCCGCGGCGCCGGTCTGGGCGGCGGGGCGGGCGGCCTCCTTGGCCCGGAGCTCTGCCGCCTTCTCCCCGAGGGACAGGCTCAGCACGGAGTCCATGGACTGGATGGCGGCCAGCTTGGTGGCATCGTTGAGCGGCGCCTTCAGCACATCGTAGAGGCAGGTGATGCCCAGGGCGGTGTTCAGGTCCCCGCCCACCTGCTGGAGGAACTTCTCCTTCCACTGGGCCACGGCGGCCTCGTCCACGGCGCCGTCCTCCGGCTTCAGGCCGGCGATGCGCTTGATGAGCTTCTGATAGGCCTTGGCGGCGTTGTCCAGGTTCTCCCAGGAGAACACCAGGGTCTTGCGGTAGTGGCTCTGGAGGCAGAAGAAGCGGTATGCCAGGGGGTCGTAGCCCTTCTCCTCCAGGAGGGAGACGGTGAGGAACTCCCCGCTGGACTTGGACATCTTGCCGTTGTCGCTGTTCAGGTGGTGGACGTGGAACCACTGTTTGCACCAGGGGTGGCCCAGATAGGACTCGGACTGGGCGATCTCGTTGGTGTGGTGGGGGAAGGCGTTGTCCACGCCGCCGCAGTGGAGGTCCAGGTACTCCCCGTTGTACTTCATGGAGATCACGGAGCACTCGATGTGCCAGCCGGGATAGCCCACGCCCCAGGGGGAGTCCCACTTCAGGGCCTGGTCCTCGAACTTGGACTTGGTGAACCAGAGGACGAAGTCGTTCTTGTTCCGCTTGTTGGTGTCCTCCTCCACGCCCTCGCGCACGCCCACCGCCAGGTTCTCCTCATCGTGGTCGTTGAAGATATAGTACCGGCTCAGCTTGGAGGTGTCGAAATAGACATTGCCGCCGGCCACATAGGCATAGCCCTTGTCCAGCAGGCTGGAGATCACCTGGATGAAGTCCTCGATGAGGCCGGTGGCGGGCTGCACCACCTCCGGGGTCTTGATGTTCAGCTTGCAGCAGTCCTCAAAGAAGGCGTCCGTATAGAACTGGGCGATCTCCATCACGGTCTTGTGCTCCCGGCGGGCACCCTTCAGCATCTTGTCCTCGCCGGTGTCCGCATCGCTGGAGAGGTGGCCCACATCGGTGATGTTCATCACCCGGTTCACCTCGTTGCCCTCATAGCGGAGGAACTTCTCCAGGGCGTCCTCCATGATATAGGTGCGCAGGTTGCCGATGTGGGCGTAGTGGTACACCGTGGGGCCGCAGGTATACATCTCTACCCGGCCGGGCGTGTGGGTGACGAATTTCTCTTTCCGATGGGTTGCAGAATTGTATAGATACATAGTGGGATTCCTCCGATCTTGTCATGTGGTAGATGTCTTCTGGGTCAGCAGCTGCTCCAGCTGCTCCACCCGCCTGGTGAGAGCTTCCAGCTTCTCCTGGGTGGGGTCCTGCACGCTGGTCTGGTCCACCTCTGAGGCGTAGTTCACCTTCTGGCCCCGGACCCGGACGATCTGGGCCGGGATGCCCACGGCGGTGGCGTAGTCCGGCACCTCCCGGAGCACCACCGCATTGGCGGCGATGCGGGCGCCGTCTCCCACCCGGAAGGGGCCCAGCACCTTGGCCCCGGTGGACACCATCACGTTGTTGCCCAGGGTGGGGTGCCGCTTTCCCTGCTCTTTGCCGGTGCCCCCCAGGGTGACCCCGTGATAGATGAGGCAGTCGTCCCCGATCTCAGCGGTCTCGCCCACCACAATGCCCATGCCGTGGTCCATCACCAGGCGCCTGCCGATCTTGGCCCCGGGGTGGATTTCAATCCCGGTCCAGTGCCGGCTCCACTGGGACACACAGCGGGCCAGAAAGCGCAGATTGTGCTCAAATAGGAAATGGGCGATTCTGTGGTAAAAGACGGCGTGCACGCCGGGATACAGCAGCAGGATCTCCAGCTTGCTTCTGGCGGCAGGGTCTCGAGCCTGATAGGCCCCCAACAGTTCCCCGAGGCGGGACATTGGGACAATCACTCCTTGAAAAACAAAAATCCCCCTCATGCCATACAGCATGAGAGGCGAATACACTCCGCGGTTCCACTCTCGTTTGTCACTCTCGGCGATAACGCTGCCACGCGGGAGGTCGCCCTCCTCGCTCCCGTCCTGCACTTCATCGGTACGCCTCCGAGGGCCGCTTTCAGCCGGTGACGGCCCCTCTCTGCCGGAAGTTCGTGCCAACTACTCTGGAACGCTCCTCGCGATTTCTTCGTTCTGAGCCAGTATATTAGCACCGGCGGGAAAAGGTGTCAAGGGCAAAAGGGCCGATTTCAAAGCCGGTTTCCGGGCTGTTCTCGGCAATTCGCAGCGGTTCGGTCCCAGAAAAGGGCAATCGGCAATGATTTATTCCCATCTGAGCACAATCTGCTGCCGGTCTGGGCAATCCGCATCCCGTCCCGTTTGAACCGGCAACTGCGCATTGAGCGGCAGGGCCATACCCTATCCCATAGCTTTTTCTCTTCTTTCTTTCCCCTTTTTGTGCCACCGGATCCATCTTCTGCAACCTTTCAAAACCAGCTTCAACATTTCGCACCCGTCTTAGGAAATCGTTCTGATTCTGCGTGCTTTTTTGGCGATTCTGCCACTTTTCTTAGGTTTTCATTCCGTATAAAATAGCGGGACCTGTGTATGCCTCTGATCTGGAGCGTCAGGGGCAGGAAAGGAGATGCCCAAGTTAAATGTTACGCAAACTCTTCCGCTCCGTCCGGGAGTTTTTCGCTCCCGCTGCTGCAACCCCGATTCTCGTATCCTTCGAAGTGATCGGCGAATGCGTCATCCCCCTGGTGATGACCAAGCTGATCCAGGAGATCCAGAACGGCTGCGGCCAAGATGCGATTATGAAATACGGCGGACTGCTGATCCTCCTGGCTGGCTTCTCACTGGTGATGGGCTGGGGTGCCGGCATGACCTGCGCCACCGCCTCCACCGGCTTTGCAAGAAACCTGCGGAAGGACCTCTTCTATGCGGTGCAGGGATTTTCCTTCGGCAACATAGACAAGTTCTCCACCTCATCCCTGGTGACCCGTCTCACCACCGATGTGACGAACATCCAGATGGCCTTTATGATGCTGATCCGGGGCGCCATCCGCTCTCCCCTGATGCTGGTGTTCAGCTTTTTCATGGCGTATTACATCGGCGGCCCCATGGCCTTTGTCTTCCTCTTCACCATCCCGGTGCTGTTCACCGGCCTGGCCCTGGTGATCAAGTTCACCATGCCCCTCTTCCGCCGGGTCTTCAAGAAGTACGATGCCCTGAACGAGTCCATCCAGGAGAACGTCCAGGCCATGCGGGTGGTAAAGTCCTTCGTCCGGGAGGACTACGAGAAGAAGAAGTTCAACGCCGCCGCAGAGGACGTCTGCATTGACTTCACCCGGGCCGAGAAAATCTTGGCCCTGAACAGCCCCATCATGCAGTTCTGCGTGTACACCGGCATGGTGGCCCTGTCCTCCATCGGCTCCTATGTGATCATCTCCACCGGCGGGGAGGCCCTGGATGTGGCCCGCCTCTCCTCCCTCATGACGTACAGCTTTCAGATCCTCATGAGCCTCATGATGCTGTCCATGGTGTTCGTGATGATCACCATGTCCATCGAGTCCGGCAACCGGATCGTGGAGGTGCTGGAGGAGCAGTCCACCATCACCAGCCCGGAAAACGCCGTGAAAACCGTGAAGGACGGCTCCATCGACTTCGACCACGTCTCCTTCCGGTACTCTGAGCGGGCAGAGCGCATGGCCCTGGCCAACGTGGACCTGCACATCCGCTCCGGGGAGACCATCGGCATTCTGGGCGGCACCGGCTCCTCCAAGTCCACCCTGATCCAGCTGATCTCCCGCCTCTATGACGCCACCGAGGGCAGCGTCAAGGTGGGCGGCGTGGATGTCCGGGATTACGACCTCGTTGCCCTCCGGGACGCCGTGTCTGTGGTGCTGCAGAAGAACGTACTGTTCGCCGGCACCATCAAGGAGAACCTCCGCTGGGGCGACATCCAGGCCACAGATGAGGAACTGGTCCACGCCTGTGAGCTGGCCCAGGCCGATGAGTTCATCCGCCAGTTCCCGGACGGCTACGACACCCACATCGAACAGGGCGGCACCAACGTGTCCGGCGGCCAGAAGCAGCGGCTCTGCATCGCGAGGGCCCTGCTGAAAAAGCCCAAGGTGCTGATCCTGGACGACTCCACCTCCGCCGTAGATACCAAGACGGACGCTTTGATCCGCAAGGCCTTCCGGGAGTTCCTGCCGGAGACCACCAAGATCATCGTGGCCCAGCGGGTGGCCTCCGTGGAGGATGCGGACCGCATTCTCATCATGGACAAAGGCACCGTGGTGGCCGTGGGCAACCATGACGAGCTCATGAAGACCAACGCCATCTACCAGGAGATCTACCGCTCTCAGACGAAGGGAGGGGACAAGGAATGAGACCAGACAAACGCCCTCCCGTGAAGATCGGCGCCACCATCGGCAGAATGCTGAAGATGCTCTACGGCTTCTACCCTGTCCTGCTGCCCGCCATCATCGTGTGCATTCTCTTCAGCGCCGCAGTGGGCGCCATTCCCTCCCTCTTCATGCAGAAGATCATGGCCGTGATCCTGGAATTTGTAGAGAGCCGGGATTGGGCCACCGCCGCCAAGACCATTCTTCCCCTGGTGGCCGTTCTGGCGGTGCTCTACGTGCTGTCCCTCATCAGCGTGTTCGCCTGGAACCGGATGATGGCCGTCATGACCCAGGGCACCTTGAAAAAGCTCCGCTGCCGCATGTTTGACGGCATGCAGGACCTGCCCATCCGCTATTTCGACACCAACCACCACGGGGACATCATGTCCTTCTACACCAACGACACCGATACCCTCCGCCAGCTGATCTCCCAGTCCCTGCCCAACCTTCTGAACTCCGGCATCACGGTGATCACCAACTTCGCCATCATGCTGTGGTTCAGCATCCCCCTCACCCTGGTGGTACTGCTGGGGGTGGCCATCATGGTGGTGGTGACCCGGAAAGTGGGCGGCGGCTCGGCCAAGTACTTCCAGCGCACCCAGCGGTCTGTGGGCCGCCTGGAGGGCTTTGTGGAGGAGATGATGGAGGGCCAGAAGGTGGTAAAGGTGTTCAACCACGAGGAGGAGTCCAAGAAGGACTTCGACCGCTACAACGACCAGCTCTTCGATGACACCTGCAAGGCCAACCGCTACGCCAACACCCTGATGCCCATTCTGAACAACATGGGCCACCTGATCTATGCGGCCTGCGCCATGGTGGGCGGCCTGCTGCTGATCCTGAACGCCCCCAACCCCTGCATCTCCGGCATGTCCATCAGCATCTCCATCGTGGTGCCCTTCCTGAACATGACCCGCCAGTTCTCCGGCTCCATCAGCCAGGTGTCTCAGCAGGTGAACCCGATCGTCATGGGCATGGCCGGCGCCCAGCGCGTCTTCGACCTCATGGACCAGCTGCCCGAGACCGATGAGGGCACCGTCACGCTGGTAAACGCCAAGGAACAGGCGGACGGCAGCTACAAGGAGTGCCAGGAGCGCACCAACGTCTGGTGCTGGAAGGTTCCCCAGGCAGACGGCAGCTGCCAGTACGTCCGCCTCCGGGGCGATGTCCGCTTCAAGAACGTGGACTTCGGCTATGTGCCGGAGAAGACGGTGCTCCACGACATCACCCTCTACGCAGAGCCCGGCCAGAAGGTGGCCTTTGTGGGGGCCACCGGCGCCGGCAAGACCACCATCACCAACCTCATCAACCGCTTCTACGACATCTCCAACGGCACCATCACCTACGATGGCATCGACATCATGCACATCAAGAAGGCGGACCTCCGCCACTCGCTGGGCATCGTGCTGCAGGACACCAACCTCTTTACCGGCACCGTGATGGAGAACATCCGGTACGGCAACCTGGACGCCTGCGATGAGGAGTGCATCGCCGCGGCCCGCCTCGCCGGCGCCCACGACTTCATCACCCGGCTGCCGGACGGGTACAACACCATGCTCACCGGCAACGGCGCCAACCTGTCTCAGGGACAGCGGCAGCTGCTGGCCATCGCCCGGGCCGCCGTGGCAGATCCCCCGGTGATGATCCTGGACGAGGCCACCTCCTCCATCGACACCCGCACCGAGGCCATTGTCCAGGCGGGTATGGACGCCCTCATGACAGGACGCACCGTGTTCGTCATCGCCCACCGCCTGTCCACCGTCCAGAACTCCAACGTCATCATGGTGCTGGAGAACGGCAGGATCATCGAGCGCGGCACCCATGACCAGCTCATCGCCCAGAAGGGCAAGTACTATCAGCTGTACACCGGCGCCTTCGAGCTGGAGTGAGTGAGAAGGCGGCAACCAAAAAGCCAGGCAATCCAGACATAAAAAGCCGCCCGGGTATCTGCTCTCGCAGATGCCCGGGCGGCTTTCTGCACACAGGGCGCCGTCACCCAGGGATGGCGGACACTACCTCCTGTACCGCGCCCTCTACCGATGCGGTGTTTTCTCCCTCCGCGGCATACCAGCACCAGGCAAACCCGTCCTGGTCCCAGAGGGCGTAGGGCTGATCTTCGTAGGTGAAGATGGAAATGGAGATGTCTTCCACGGGAAATGTCTCCACCAGTTCCCCGCCGTAGATGCCGCTGATGTCCTCCCCCGCGGGGCCGATGGCCAGTTCCGTACCGTCTGTATAGGACACCCGGCCCAGCGCCGGCACCGGGCCGTACTGGATCACCGTGCAGGTCTCCGGAGTTCTCCCGGGCAGCACCGGGAACGCGTGTCCCATGGCCTCTCCCACCGCCTCCGGGGAGCCCAGGTCCTGCATGGGGTTGGGGATCTGCACTTCGCCGTTGGAGTTCTCTCCGGGGTCTGCTCCCAGCACCGGCTCCGTCTGAACGGTCTCCGGCTCCGTATCCACTGGGGCGGGATCGATTGTCCCAGACCTCCCCATCCGGATGAGCAGGCCCACGGCCAGCACCGCGCTGAGGCAGGCCGCCACCGGCAGGGCGAAACGGCGCAGGAGGCCTCCCGGGCGCCGCTGTTCCGCCTGTCTGGCCTTGTCCAGCGCCTCTTTGCCGTCTATGGCAAGGGCCTCATGGATATGTCTCTCCGAGATCTGTCCCATGGCATCGCTGAATGATGTATCTTTCATATGGCGTATCCCTCTTTTCTGAGATATTTCCGGAGCTTCTCCCGCAGCCGGTGGAGCTTCACCGAGACGTGGTTTTCCGTGAGGCCGAACCGCTGGGCCAGGGACGCCGGACTCTCCCAGAGGAAATACCGGCGCACGAAGAGGGTCCGGCTCTCCACGTCCAGCCCGTCCAGGAAGGCGTCTATGGCGGCGCCCACGCCCTCATAGGCATCGTCCTGTACCGGGGCGGCCAGCAGCTCCAGGTCCTCCAGATCCGCCAGCGCCGTCTCATCCCGCTTCTTCCGGTGGGCCGTCCGCCAGCGGTCCAGGGCGATCTGGCGGACGACCTTGCAGAGAAAAGAGCGCAGATAGACAGGGCGGTAGGGCGGAATCGTCTTCCAGACTTTAAAGTAGCAGTCGTTCACGGCCTCCTCGGCGTCCCGCTGGGGCAGGATGTGCCCGGCAACAGAGAGCAGAAGAGCCCCATATTTGGACGAGAGGGCGTCCAGGCCCTCCGCATCCTTCGAAAACAGCAGCGACACGATTGCCTCGTCTTCCATAGCTGTCTTCTCTCCTTCCACACGCGTGTTCACCCCTGTTAACGACAGTTCCTCCCCCCATCTTACACGTCTCTCCCCCAAAACTTCAACTTTTTTCGGGCAAGCCAAAAGGCCGGCGCCGGACCGTTCCGGTCCCGCGCCGGCCGTTTTATCCGGTTCGCCGCCTCTCAGGCGGCCAGCTCCAGCGTGCCGCTGCCGCAGCGGTACCGGTACAGGCTATCCGAGAGCACCGTGTTGTGGGACACCACCGTGGGGGTGCAGTTCCCCGCGATCACAGAGGCCTGGAGCATCACCGGCAAGTCCAGCTCCCCGCTGTCCCGGCGCACCAGAAACTCGTGGATGCTGGTGGGCACCACGAAATAGTCTCCGCCCAGCTTCTCCCCCAGGGCCTGCAGCACCTCCGGGATCAGGAGCAGCGCCGCGCCGTTGATCCGGATCGTGTTGGAGACGGTGTACGCCCCGGGGTCTGCCATGCAGCTCTGCTCCAGGGGCCTGCCGTACCAGGCGCCGTACTTTCGGAGCTGGGCGCACATCTTGTCCGTCCGGATCACCTCCACCCCGAAGTTTCGCACCGTGTTCTCCCGGGCCGCGGCGTAGAGCTCTGGCACCGTGAGGCCCAGCATCTGCACCTCCCGCCACCGGAGAAGGGTGGTGAGCAAGGTGCCCCGCCTCACCGGCTCCAGTGGCACCCGAAACACCCCGGCCAGGTCCAGGTGTTCCACATGGGGACAGTGCTCCATCATGCGGGCGTTGGTCTCCCGGTTCAGCACCTGCAGCACCACCCGCTCCAGCACGCGCTCCCGGGTGTACAGCGGGCTGGCTCCCGGTCTCGGGTTCTGAATTCTCTGGAGCCTGGCCTGCAGCATGGCCGCCGCCGCGTTGGCCATCTCCTCCACCGGCGCGTTCTCCGGCAAATCCAGCATATCCACCCCCGGCGGCTGGGCGACATGGGGCAGCTGCACACAGATGGACACCGTCTCCCGGTTGGTGCGGTACGTGTTGCAGATCGCGAAGGGGACCTCCTCCCCGAACATCTCCCGCAGCAGCGGCAGGATCGCCTCCGCGGTCTGCCGCAGCTGCTCCAGATTCTGATCCTTCATACGCATGTGCAGCAGCCCCGCCTCAGGCGTCTGCCAGGGACTGCAGCCCCTGGGCGCGGCTGTACCGGTAGAAGTGGTCCCGGAGCGCGGGCCATTCGGGGGTCTGCTGAAGCCAGTCCCAGAAGCGCAGCACTCCCGCCAGGCCCACCCAGATCGCCACGGAGACGGCATCGATGGAGAAGCTGTCCACAACCCGGAACTGCACCGCCTCCCCCATCATCACCTGCAGCAGCGGCAAAATCAGAAAAGCCAGCTGCCGCATCTTCCCTCTGCTCTGCTCATCCATACATTTGCGCACTCCGCCTGTGCGCGAAGCTCTCTTTCCTCCTCTATCTTGAAATCAGACTGTATCTTTTGGTCGCGACTGGATTGTCTAAAGGGGCAGGAGGCCCCAGAGGCCGCCGGAGCAGCAGGGCCTCTCCAGCAGATTCCCGATGCCTCCACCCCGCATCACCTGCTGTTCCGGGATTTCTCCCGGGCTCAGCCCTGCTTAGACACGCAGCTTACCTTCACCGTCAGGGCAATCCCCGTCCTCGGGTCCTCCACCTGAAAGTGCTTGGTTCCCTTCTCCTCGCCGGGGATGTCGCAGGCGGTGATCACCGCGTCCCCAGGCATGCTCGCCAGCAGCAGATACGGCAGAAGCGCGTCCGCCAGCTGGTTCACCTCGCTCGTGCTGCAGGTGTTCCGCTTGCTGTACCCCTTGTTCTTCCTCATCGCCACGTTCTTTGGACCCCGCCCTTGCACGAAGTCCTTCCCTCCTATCTTCGTAATAATAGGACAGCCTCCGTGAGGCGGCGTCCGTATGCGGTTGGATCCCTTGCGGGCGTGCTGTGCCGGGGCAGACCTGTCTCAGATGTCCGCGAGAGACAGTCCCTTGGTGCGGTGGTAGTAGTAGAGGTGGTCCGAGAGGGTCTTCCAGTCCCCGTGCCCCTGGAGCCACTGCACGAACATCTGCGGCGCCGAGGGGTCCCCGCTGTCCGGGTAGACCAGCATCATGTCCAGGTTGGGCACGGAGATGTAGTAGTTCTTCCCCATCCGCTCCCCCAGGGCCTCCAGCACCTCCGGGATCAGGAGATAGGACGCGCTGCCGGTGTGGCACCAGTTGTCCACGAAGTACCAGTAGTCCTCGCCCATGTCGGCGCGGGCCAGGGCGTGCCCGTAGGTCTGGCTGAACCGGTCCATCCGGGCGCTCATCTGGTCCAGCCGGCTCACCCGCACCCGGAGCTTTCTGAGGGTGTTCTTCTTGGCCGCCGCGTAGAGCTGGTCCGCCGTGAACCCCATGGCCTCCATGTTGTCCTGCCGGATGAGGCACATCACCTGCTGCGGCAGGTCCATCTGCATGGGCACGCAGTACACGCCGGCCAGGTCCAGCGCCTTCACATGGGGGCACCGGTCCAGCAGCACCGCGTTGCTCTTCTGGTTCACCACCTCCAGCACCACGTTCCGCAGCACGTACGCCGGGGTGATGGCATCCAGGTTCTCCGGGCGGAGGTTCTTCATCTGCCGCAGCCCGTCCTGGATCATCACCGCTGCCGCATCGGCCATCTCCTCCACGGTCTCCAGCTCCATCAGGTCCCGGACCTCCACCGCCGGCAGCACCATTGCCCCCGGCAGCTGCAGGCAGATCACCACGGCCGCCCGGTTCACCTGCAGATCCTCCTTGATGTCGATCTCCACGCCCTCCCCGAACATCTCCTGCAGCAGCGGCACAACCGCTTCCGCCGTCTGCCGGAGCTCCTCCATGCTGTACTCCTTCAAGCTGTACTCTTCCATACCTTTGCGAGCCTCGCCATCGCGGCAAAGCTCTCTTTCCTCCTCTCGTTCGATTGAGGGACTCGTCTCAGAGAGGCAGGCCCCCTCTGCCGTTAGAATATCATAAGGTGTGTCCCAGGGTTTTCTTGCTTTTTGCAGAGCTGCGAACGCACTGCCTCAGATCTCCGCGAGATACAGTCCCTTGGCGCGGTGGTAGTAGTAGAGGCGGTTGGAGAGGTTCCAGTTGTCCGGCAAAACCCGCTTGAACCAGTCCGCCAGCAGCGCAGGCAGTTCGGGGTCCCTGTCGTCCGGGTAGACCATCATTCTGTCGGTGCCGGGAACCGTGATGTAGAAGTTCTTCCCCATCTTCTTTCCCAGCGCCTCCAGCACCTCGGGGATCAGGAGATAGGACGCGCTCTCCCGCTGCAGTCTGTTGCACACCACATACCAGAACTGGTCCTTCATGTTGGCGATCTCCAGGGCGTGCCCGTAGGCCTGGCCGAACTGCTCCACCTGATCGATCGTAAGCGTATAATAGATACCCGTTGCCAGCTGCTGATTTAACGGGTATCTTGGGGGTGCAGTCCCTGCGAAGTAA
>CANRFN010000023.1 GCA_947629915.1 uncultured Oscillospiraceae bacterium
CACCCTGGAGGACGTCTACCTCTACTACCTGGGAGAATAGGGCCATGCAGGAACTGAGACGCATTGGATCCAACCGCAGGCTCGTCCTGGGCCTGGTGGTGATTCTTCTGATGAATGCCTTCCTCTTTGTCCGGGAGCAGCGGGTGAATGAGTACGGCCTGGACCTGGAGCTTCCCAGCAGCGGCGGCTTCGTCTTCTTGGACGGCACCTTTACCACCACCCAGGAGCCGGTGGACGGCTGGGCGGCATACCAGAAGTACACCCAGTGGCTGAACCTGGTCCACGATCTCCCTATACAGGACGCGATATCTCTTCTCACCGAGAAGCGGGACGCTGCCAAGGAGAAGATCAGCGGGGACACGGACACCGAGGAGGACCGGCTGGACTACGTGGCGCTGCAGCAGCTGCTCCATCAGACGGACTACCTCACCGGCTACCCAGACTGGCTGGAGAACATCCAGAAAAACAAGGAGAACCTGCTCACCTTCTCCATCTTTAACGACCCCAACAGCTTCTCCGGCCGGAACATCCTGAAGACGGCGGATGAGTTTCAAAAGCTCCAGGGGGTACCCTTGGCCCTGGGCTCCGATGGGGCGGTGCAGTCCTTTCTCACCTTCCGCCTCACAGACTACTTCCTCCTGGTGGTCTTGTTGCTCTTTGGATTGTCTTTCCTGGAGGAGCGGAAGGCTGGCCTCTGGAGCGTGGTCCACGCATCGCCTCGAGGACGGCTGCGGCTGGCGGTGCGGAGAACGGCGATTCTCTTTGGCGTGTCTGTCTGCGGGGTGTTGCTGCTCTATGGGACGGATCTGGCCCTGGGCTTCAGCATCTACGGCGGGGCCGGGGATCTCAACCGGACGGTGCAGTCTGTGGAGACGCTGGGAAAGCTGCCCATGGAGACCACAGTGGCGGGTTTCCTGATTCGATTCTTTCTCCTCCGGATGGCCGCCGCTTTCCTGGTGAGCCTGCTGCTGTGGTTGCTCTTAACGGCCATCAACAACGTGAAGTATACCATCCTCGTGGCGGCGGGGGTGCTGGCGGCGGAGTACAGCCTGTACACCTTCCTGCCGGTACAGAGCATCTTCAACGTGCTGAAGTACTTCAACCTCTTCACCTACATCAGCCTCTCCGATCTCTACACCAACTACCTCAATATCGACATCTTCTCCTGGCCCCTGGGGATCCGGAGCATCTCCCAGATCGCCTTGCTGCCCCTGTGCATCGCCATCGCCGCGGTGTGCATCACGGTGCACTGCAAAAAGAAGCCGGCGGCCGGGAAGGACATCTTGGGCAGGGCGGCGTACAAGATCAACTCTGTTACAGACAAGGTGCTGTATCGGCTCCATCTCTTCGGCATCGAGCTGTATAAGACCCTCTGGATCCAGAAGGGGATTGTCTTGGCGGCCCTGTTGGTCTATGTGGTGTTTGGCCTCAGCTATACCGTCTCTATCCCGGTGATATCGGCGGCAGACCAGGCGGCAAAGCAGTACACCGTGTACTTTGCCGGACCCATCACGGACGGCACCTTTGCCCAGATGGACGTGGAGCAGGCTTCCCTGGACGCCGCCAAAGAAACCTTTGAGCAGGCCCAGGAGGACTATGCCAACGGCCTCATCGAGTACCCGGTGCTGGACAAGTACAGCCGGGAGGCCTCCACCGCAGACATCAAGAGCGAGGGCCTGGGCAAGGTGCGCTCCCGTGCGGAGACCTTGCGGGACAAGGGTGCGGCCGATGGCTTTACCCCCTGGCTTATTGACGAGACCCCCTTTGAGAGTGTCTATGGGTCCCGGGCCCAGGGGAACCAGCAGCAGGTGGCTCTCATTGCGGTATTGGCCCTGGCACTGCTTCTCGCCGGCAGCATGGCCTATGAGCGCCAGTCTGGTATGACCTTCCTCCTGAACTCCACCGCCCGGGGACGGGGTGTGCTGATCCGCCGGAAGCTGCTTCTCTCCGCAGTCCAGACCCTCTTTGTGTGGCTCACGGTATACGGCATGGAGGTGTATCAGCTGCTCACCTCCTTCGACATCCCGGCCTGGGAGGCACCGGCGAAGAACCTCTCTCTGCTGGATGCCTTCCCGCTGAACTGCTCTATCACGGCATGGCTCATCTTGCTGTATGTGTGGCGGTACCTGGCCCTCTTCTGCTGCGCCATCCTTACCTTGCTGCTCTCCAGCCGGGTGAAGCGCACCGAGATCGCCTATATCGCAGCCTGTGCTGTCCTGTTGCTGCCCTCGCTGCTCTCTGCCTACATGGGAATTGAGGTCTTCCGGCCGCTCTCTGTGATCCTGCCGGTGGAGGCCATGCCGGTACTGCTGGAGAACAATGGCGGCATGACGGGACTGATCCCGTGGGGGATTGGTCTGGCAGCGGCGGTGGTCCTGTCTGCCCTGTTGCTCTTTGCCTCCACATCTCCCAAGCGGTTGCGGCGGTTGCCGAACTGAACCCACGACAAAGGCCGCAGGCGGACACCGCCTGCGGCCTTGTTGGCCCCAAAAGAAAGACCCATGGGTCTTTCTTTTGGGAGATGAGGTACGGATGGAACGCTACGGATGCTGGAGCCATTTTAGGTCCAACACAGCAAAGTTCGAAATTCTAGCGGATTTGAGCATTTTTGCTCACTTTCTGTGGGCCTTTTATTTTCCTCCGGCCTGTTGCGGCCAACACCTCACCGAAAGGAAGGTACCGCGACAAATGAATACAGCAAAGCAGAACGTCTGCTGATGACCCCGGACACAGGAGCGGACAGCAGATGCTGCTTTCATATTCTCCCAGGATCATCATTTTGCCTGCGACAACACAGATTGCTACAGGCTGATTGCCTCTCTGAGGACCTCAATTCTGCAGGAATGCTTCTTTGTCTTTTTGCTGTAGGCAATCCCGACTCCCAGAACCCGCCCCAGATAGTGCGGCCTCTCTCCCAGCTTCCCTTGGAATTTGAGAATATACTGGCGGTCCTTGATCTGCTGAAGGGCATTTTCCGGCGTATCGTCTACTTTGAGCTCCAGGATAATTCCATCCATCGTAAAGTTTTTCTTCGGATAGAAAATGAAGTCTACATAGCCAACTCCGGCTTTATCCTCCCGCCTCACATCGTACTGATTTCTGGCAGACAGAAAAGTCAGCGTAACAATGGCAGTCAGATCACTCTCCTTATTATACTGCAGAAGAGGGGACTCCGTGTTGTGCGCATATTCCAGAACAGTTTCAATTGGTCCGGGCTGCAGTTCCCTAACAGCGTCTAGGACCTCCGCCGACTTGCTCGCCAGCTGATAGATATAATCCAGTTCCGGTTCCTCCCTGGCCATCTTTTCAAACTCCGTCATCAGTTCCCGGTTTGGGACTTTTACTTCCCCGTCCGAATAGCTGAGAAAGCCAAGGACCACCATCTGAGAGAGTATATCATCTCTCGTAGAACTGCCACCGAAAAGCGAATTCTTCAGAGAGAACACGAGCGGAACGGATAACCCGGATGTGAGTTTGGCGATATCATCCCGAACAGGGCCTACTCTGCCGGAAATGCTGGCAAAAACCTCCTTGTCACTTCCGGACCTGCTCCAATGGTCCGCGAGACTGTTCGTGGTGAGGGAAAATACAACTGACTGCGGATTATAGATGCTGACATTTTGCGCACAGTTGTATCCCTCATACCAGTCTCGAAGATCGTTCCTGCTAATCAACAAGTTGTTCCGGCGAGCGGAATATCTGTGATACAGCTCATCTACTTCTTCTTCCGTAAAGCCGAAGCAGGTGCTCAGTTCATAGGTTTCACTCATGGTAAACTGCGCGAACATGTTCAGATCAGACGTACTTGAGAAAACAGGCATTGGCAGAACCCCAGTGAAATACGCAAGCTGAATGATTTCCTCATCCTTGAGCATATCGCGCAGAAAAGAGAGGTAAGCCTTGCGGTCCTCGTCCTTCGTCCATTCGCGGCTCAGGATGAAGTCCCATTCGTCCACAACAAAGACCAGGCTTGCGTCATCATACTCTTCGCAGATGGAGGAAAACACATCGGACATATCCGCATCGGGGGAGATTTCGGCCTGCGGATAAAGCACCTTCAGTTCTGAAAATAACCTGTTCCGGATCAGTTCCACATACTTCTCCCCGCTGACGTGTTTCGTGGTCACTTTATCCCCACGAAGGTAGACAACATCGTATTTCCCACAGTACGCCATCGCAGCTGAATCTTTCCCTACCTTCTGAGAGGAGAAAAAATCGCGCATCGAACCCGCCTTGCCGAAAAAAGATGCCACCATATTGGCACCGTAGGATTTTCCAAAGCGTCTCGGCCTGGTGACGCAGAGATACGGGACCCCACTTTTCATCGCTGAGACCACCTCAGAGATTAGGTCGGATTTGTCAATAAAATAATCCATTGCAGCCGCTTTCAGATATTTGTTTGCCGGGGCATCGGTATTGATATATTTCATTTTCTCTTCACTTCCTCTCTGGATGAAAGACTTGTCTGACGCCTCTTGAAGATTCAAATAAGCACATGCCTTTTACGAATTGACTGCTAATGCGCGTACTGCATTTTCGAGTTCTGCAGTTCCCTGTTCCATTTCATCCGTATGGTGGATTTAGCCAGGAAGTCCATGAGTATAATTTAAGAATATTCCACCTTCTACAGCCAATTATGCTCCTTTTGCACAGGAATGTCAAGCTAAAAAGGAGGTAAGGAGGTCAAATATGACCTGAACTATTCTGCGGATCGGGAGAAGACCAGTTGTGACCGCTCAACCCGGATGTTCAACCAGGAGAAAATCGATATTCACACCGAGTACAGCCCAAACTGCAACCAGGGCGGTAACGTGGTCATCATCTCTTTTACGACTGGTCTCTGCCGGAACCTCCTCTGGACCACTATACCCTGATGGACAACGCCAGTTCCTTCTCTGATACCGCGCCCAGTACACTGCAGCCGACCCCGCTTCTACAGAATCCGGTTGTTCTCCAGGGCAGATACCACATTCTGGGAGGGGGACAGGACGATGCCCTGCGGGTTCCGGTATTTGCCAAAGGCCTGGCGCAGGTCCTCTCGGGACACCGTTGGATGGGGCGTCCGCTCCCGGTATCGCCGGTACAGCTTGTTTACCTCGGCATCTGTGAAGCCGAAGCTCAATATGAGAAGCCGGACCGGCTGCGGACGGTGAGACGGCTGGACGAAACAAGCGGGTGTACGGAGAGGCGTGCACACCCGCTGGACTGTTACACAATTGTTAGCTTTGGCCGGTATGATCCGGCCTGGGAGGGGAGAGCCATGCGCAAGACACTGCTGATCATCGATGATGAAAAGGACATGGGCGTAATGCTCCGGGAGTATTTTACGCTCACGGGGTATGATGTGATGCTGGCGGAGAACGGCCTCACCGGGATCACCAAGGCGGGGAAGCAGCCGGATCTCATTCTGCTGGACATCAACATGCCGGACATCGACGGCATTGAGGTGTGCCGCCGGATCCGGGGTGTGGTGACCTGTCCGATCCTGTTTCTCACCGCACGGGTGGAGAACCGGGACAAACTGGAGGGCTTTGCCGCCGGCGGAGACGACTACATCGTAAAGCCCTTCTCCATTGAGGAGCTGGGCGCCCGGGTGGCGGCCCACCTCCGCCGGGAGGAGCGCAGCGGCCAAACGCCCCACAAGCTCCTTCTCGACGACCACTTCATGGTAGACTATACCACCCGGGAGGTGAGCTACGGCGGCCAGGGGATCGCCCTCACCCCCAAGGAGTATGAGATCCTGGCCCTGCTGTCCACCCATCCCGGGCAGGTGTTTCCCTGGGAGAAGATCATCGAGGACATCTGGGACATGGCCAGCGATGCGGAGCAGACCACCTTGCGGGAGCAGATCAGCCGGCTGCGGGCCAAGCTCACCAGCGCGGGGTGCAAGCCCTATATCCAGACGGTGTGGGGAGTGGGATACAAATGGGTGCGCTGAAGAAGTGGTACCGCAGCATCCCGCTGTGGTGCGCCATCTTTCTCTTTGCGGCGGCGGCGCTGCTTACGGCCTCTCTGATCTCCAACCGGGTGACGGACGCCGCCTACGACAGGATCTCCCAGATCAACCTGCGGTATATGCTGATGCAGCAGCCCGATGAGGGCGGAGGCGATCCCGTGTACCAGTCTACAGACGGCGACAAGGTAGAGCTCATCTACTACAAGCTGGACCTCACCGGCATGCCGGAATCGGATGTGCGGCCCTATCTGCTGTATCGCACCACGATCCGGGTGGCCCCGGTGCTCATCTACGCAGGGTGTCTCCTGGCGGCGGCCCTGCTGCTCTACTACACCAAGCTGAAGCGGCCGCTGGCGCTGCTCTTCACTGCAGCTGCCAAGATAGCGGAGAACGATTTCGACTTCTCCCTGGATTACGCCGGCCAGGACGAGATGGCCAAACTCTGCGGCGCATTTGAACAGATGCGGGCCGCTTTGGAGGAGAGCAACCGCAGGATGCGGCAGATGATCGATGAGAGAAAGCAGCTCAACGATGCCTACACCCACGACATCCGCACCCCCATCGCGGTGCTCAAGGGGTACACCGGGATCCTCGCCAAGTTTCTCCCCACCGGTCAGCTGAGCCCGGAGAAGGTCCTCACCACCGTGTCCACCATGGAGTCCCATGTGGAGCGGCTGGAGCAGTTTGCCAACAGCATGAACACCGCCCAGAAGCTGGCGGATGTGGTGCTGCAAAAGGAATTTGTGGCAGCGGAGGACTTTGCAGCCACCCTCCGGGACTCCGCCGAGCTGCTCGTTGAGCGGCATAACCTTGCCAGCGATTTCACCACATCTCTCCAGACAGATCATCTCCACCTGGATCCCACTGCCGTGACCCAGGTGTTTGAGAATCTGTTGGGCAACGCCCTCCGGTATGCCAGAACCAGGATTTCCGTGCAGGTGGAGAGCGCTGAAAAGGTGTTTCTCCTCCGCATTTCCGATGACGGCCGCGGTTTTACAGAGAGGGAACTTCAGACCGCCGTTCAGCCGTACTACAGCGGTGAGACATCGGAAAAAGGGTACCATTTCGGCCTGGGGCTGTATATCAGCAGGACGCTATGCGAGAAGCACGGCGGTGCCCTGACGTTGGAGAACACGGACGCCGGCGGGGCACAGGTTACGGCGCGGTTTGCCATGTGATTGGCGCTGCCGGCGGCAGACAATAGAGGAGCCGCTCGATGGGAGCGGCTCCTCTACATTTTCGAGAGAGTATGGCGGACAGCTGCCTCGTGCTTTGCGGGTTGTTCGATGACACAGGTGTGACTCTATGCGGGCTGCCGTTTTACCTTGCGTATCGCCTTGCGAAACTCGTCCGCGACTTCCTGGTTTGGAATGCGGACGGTGTGGTCTTCCTGATACGCGAGGTACCCGAGGTGCACCAGTGCGGTAAGGGATGCATCCAGAGAACCGAGATCGGAGAGATCAGGTCCACTGTCTTCCAGAGTGACGTCAACCGATGCCCCGGAGAGGAGGGCTTGGACTGCCTTCAGAGACCTGGGGTCCGCAGAATGTATCAGATCGGTCAGGACGGTAGCGGCAGCTGTTTTGCCCCAGTAGTTCTTCATCTTCCGATTTTGAATCGCGTTCACCACGGAATAGGGGCAGTACACAGAGCCCACAGACCCGAACGGATAGCCTTCATACCAGGCTTTCAGATCCTGAAGCGGCATCTGATTCTTTTGGCAGAGGGAATCCACTTCGGCCTCTGTAAAGCCGACATACGCTGCGAAGTCAAGAGGGTCCAGCATGGTGTACGCGCTGAAGTTGTTCAGCCCGGACTCGATTTCCGCCTTTGGAATGGGGTAGATTCCGGTCTGGTAGACAAGCTCAATGCAGTGGGATGCTTCGCTGTCTTTGAAGAGGTCCTTGAGAAAGCCGGTGAAGTCATGCTTCAGCTTCTCATTGCACTTCTCCTCCCGGTATATCACGTCCCACTCATCCAGGAGGAAGATAAAGCTGCTGTCATGCGTGGCATGGATCGCCGCAAGAGAACTCGAAAGGGAGCTCTCATTTCCATGTACTTCGTCCGGGTACTCCTTTGCCAGTTCTGCGTTGATGGTCTCACTGATGAAGCTTGGTAAGTCCTCCTTCCGATTTTTCGACTTTGCCTTCAAAAAGAGCCCCTGCACGTCAAAGGAAATGACACTGTGCTTGTTCAGGTGTTCTTCGAAGAATGGGTCGCTCTCGATGGCCAGACCGTGAAACAGATCCCGGGAATCGCATCCGCAGCTGTAGTAGGCCTTCAGCATGGAAATCGCCATGGTCTTTCCGAACCGCCTGGGTCTGCTGACAACGATTCGGCTTTTCTCTGTGCCCAAGGCGCTGTTCGTGCGTTGAATCAGTCCCGTCTTGTCCACAAAGGTCTTGCTTTTCAGGCACTTCGCAAAACTGTTGTTCCCTGGATTATAATAGACTCCCACTGTCTTTGGCCTCCTCCTTCCTGCCGATTGCAGTGGCTTGAACTGTGGGGGACCGGTGCCGCCCCAGACATGCCCTAGATGGTACCTGTACGGGGGATTGACATCGGCGTGGTCTACTAGCACATTATATCCGAAAGACGGATAAATGCAAACGCTTTGTCGTCTTCATAAGAACTCTTTCGGCTATCTGCAAAAACGAACGCCGGGGCCATGGTTACGGCGCATTTTGCCATGTGAGGGCAGTGACTTGCGATGAGACCAGGCGAGGAGCCAGCCTATTGGAGCAGATCCTCTACGTACTCTTTGGTGTATTGCTTGTATGGGCCATCGTACAGGGGATCACAGATCGAAATATACCCCAAATATTGTCCGGTCTGCTTCTCCACCGCTATGGTGGACAGCATGAGACCATAGTTCTCTATCGTGGTCCCGATCCCGAGCACGTAGAACTCATAGGCCTTCTCATACTCATTTACGACATGAATGTATTGTCCTGGATTGTTTTTCAGGACCAGTGTGCAAGCATCTTTCAGTGAGATCATGATGCGCACCTCCTTCCAGAAGAACATTTGCAGATTTCGCGGAAGATCTGCTTTGCGTGATCTGAGATGCATTTCAGGGTATCCGGTGGAGGGGCAAGAAAGAGCAGGGCGGCCTGAATGCAGGAAGAGCGGCCGGCGCGAGATTCGCGCCGGCCGCTGGCTGGAAATTGACGAATTGGCGGTTGCATTTTGCACAAGACGAGTGCATACTGTCTATGGAAGGGAGTGAATCACATGCCAAACAGAAGGCCCATCTCTGATCTGCGCAATTACGAGGATGTGCTGCGCGAAGTGTCTGTTGGGGAGCCGATTTTTCTGACCGCAAATGGGCACAGCCGGTATGTCGTCCTGGATATCGCGGACTATGAAAAGATGTGGGCCAGGCTCCGTCTGATGAGCGAGGTGGCGAAAGGCCGCAGATCCGGCGAAACAAAAGGCTGGCTGACCTGGGAGGACGTAGAGAAGGACCTCGGAATTGCGGACGATTAAGCTGCACGAGGACAAAACAGATGAATCCATTGAAACAGCGTTTCCTATGCCGTCTGCAGAGATGCAGGCGGTTTTTCGTTTTGCGGCTGCGGATCACTATGGCGTGGCAGTATACTTCTCGAGAGCCGAGGAGCCGTGTGATAACGGCAGATGCAGCGGGTTCAGCAGGATATGCTATGCCGCCAGCAGACTGGTGAGGAGAGCTTCCAGTCCCGCTTGATCCAAACCGGTAGTCTCGATGGTATAGTTCACGCCCTGGTAGCTGTATTGTGCCCAATAGGTGTCCCCATAGGAGCAGATCGTAACCGGTGTTCCATTGATCTGAGACTCCACCAGATCTTGCTCTGAGGTGCCGGCACCTTGCAGGGGAGATTCAAAGTCGCAGAGGGCGATGATCGCCTTGGCGCCGGTGGAGTTGTAGCACTCAAAGACATAGTCGTGGAGGAGGTAGTCTTCATCCCGGCTGAAATCCTTGTATCCCCGGAGGGAGAGAGTGAAGAAGTTGTAGGTGCTGAACTCTGCTGGAATCCGGGCGCAGAACGAGTGGTATTCGATGCCGGTCTTAGCCTGGAACCTCGCCATAATGTCCTCCCATACATCATAGGGTATTTTCCCATAGCTGCTGCGCTGCACGTCTTGCTCCACAGCCTCCGGTGCCGCATCCAACTGGTTGATCACAATCTGGTCTGCATCGGGGGCCGGGAGTACCTCATCGGTGCTGGCCATCTCCGGGGTCTCGATGTCTGCTGCCTCAGGCGTAGATTCATCGGGCGTGCTGGGAACAATGGCGGGGGTATCTGGGGATACCGGAGCCGGAGACAGTATCCCGCTGTGCCATACGCCAAAGCCCAGAAGGGCAATCAGACAGCAGCAGACCGCCGGGGCCAGCACCTTTCTCCACATGATAGGTGCCTGCGGCTGTGCTTTGGCCTCTGCAGCATAGGAGACCTGCGGCATGTTTTCGGTTGCTTTCAGTACGAAATCAAGCTTGTTTGGAACGTAGGCATCTGTAAGGGTGTCCAGTACGTCTGCAATTTTGCGTTTCACTTTTGCTCCATCCTTTCGTATGCTTTGCGCAGTTTCTTGATGGCGGCGTTGTAGGCCCAGAAGACGGTGCCCCGCTTCATGCCCTTCTCCGCCGCAATCTCCGTGAGAGTGAGGCCTACCGCGTGACGCAATAGTACGATGTCCGCATCCCGCCTGTTCAGGGTGTTCAGAAGCTCTCCCAATGTGGTCTTCGCGTCGATAGCGTCCAGGAGGCTGCTGTCCGGATCTTGGGACGGCAGGTCCTCCGCATCGGTGTCTTCCAGGGATAGGACACGCTGATTCTGCTTCCTGGCGTTGATTGCCTTACTCTTGGCGATGGTTAAGATCCAGGCTCGTCCATTTCCGCTGGGGAAAAAGGAGCCACTCTTGCTCCAGACTGAGACAAAAGTATCTTGCAGCACGTCTTCGGCCAGCTCATGGCTGCCGCAGAAACGTAGGGCATAGTAATACACGGGCTTTTGCATGGCCAGGTATAGCTGCGTGAAAGCCTCTCTGTCTCCTTGAGCGGTTTGGAGAATGAGAGCGTTGATGGGTTTCTGTTTCACGGTATCACCTCCCTCTACTTCATAGAACAATTGGGCGGCGCGAAGTATTGGCGGTTTTCCAGATATTTTTTCTCCGGACGTTACGAGTTTGTTATTCGCGGTTCGTATGATCATCGTGCAGGCGGGAGAGCCGCCTGCACGATGACTGGTTTCCGGGGAAAGTGTCAGACGCACAGCCTTTCCTGAGATGGGAACCATCACGAGAATACACCTCAGAATACAAGGAGGAAATACCAAATGAGCACCAAGAAGCGATTTCTGGCCCTGCTGCTCTCGATCCTGCTCGTCCTGTCCCTTACGAGCTGCGAGATGGCCAGAGGGGAGACGGTGGACATCCCCGCATCCCAGACAGGGGACACGGACTTCCAGAAAAACATGCACCAGTCCACCACCTATGAGATCGATGCCATCGCGGAGACAGATGCCGGCTACTACTTCGAGCTGGATGGCAGCTATCTGTACTTCATGGACAAGGAGACCAAGAAGGTAACCATCGTGTGCAACAAGCCGGAGTGCCAGCACGAGGACAGCACCTGCAACGCCAGGATCGCCGGTGAGGTGATCTGGTCCGCCGGGGACAAGCTCTACTACACCTGCCGGAACAGCGTGTTGGAGAACGGCCAGTACGTGGACTACGGCCTCCGGGTGTACCGGATGGACATGGACGGCACCAACCGTGAGGCGATCCAGAAACTGCAGTTTGTGGTCCGGGGCGATACCGTGTCCTGGACACCCCACCCCATCCAGCACCGCGGAATCGTGTACTTCCCGTACAGCGGGGTGCTGTATCGCATGCCCCTGGGTGGAGACATCGAGAAGGACGCCGAGGCCATCTGGGGCGAGGCGTCTGAGGACACCGGCATGTATATCAACACCAGTGCCCCGGCGTACAGCCTCTGGGCAGACGGGGATACCGTGTACTTCATGGTAGGGCTGGAGACAAAGGACGGCACCCGCAAGGACGTCCTCTTCGCCTACGACCCCGAGGCCAAGAAGGTGGAGCAGGTCTGGGAGACCCCGGACAAAGAGGAAGTGGGGGAGTGGATCACCACGGGAGTAGAGGTGAGCCAGTGGTACATCCTGAACGGCTCCATCTACTTCTACCTCTCCGGCGGAGACTTCTGGAAGACAGACCTCACCACCGGGAAGACGGAGAAGCTGGCGGACACCCATGAGAAGACCAAGTACGGCAGCGCTGTCTTCTCCGATGACTATCTCTGCCTCATGAACGACACCCCGGAGGAAATGGATGGAATGCAGTACTCCATCGTAGGGGGAATGGACTACATCGGTGGAGACACTCTCTACATCTACAAACTGGACGGCAGCTTTGTAAAGGAGATCTCCTTACAGCCCGTCTACGACAGCATTGATGGGCTGGAACACTGCATGTTGGTGATGTGCGATGGGAACGAGGTGTATTTCGTGGCGGACGCCAGCAAATGGGGCCAGCGAGTGGACGGCGTGGCCGGGAAGATCTGGGATCAGACCCTGTGGTGCGCCAACATCGAGACCGGAGAAGTCTCACAGATTTTCAGAATGGCATAAGAGCAGGGGCTGCGGGCAGGGGATGCCCGCAGCCCCTTTCTAGACTCAAAACAAGAATTCTGTAAAACGAGCGATTGCAAATTGTATAATTCGGTCGAATGATAACGAAATTTGCGATTCGCCCTTGACTTCAGCCCGGCTTCTGCTATACTGTAGCATGATAATAGAAAAAGAGAGCTTTAAATATACTTATTGCGATTCTGACATGAAGTAAAATGAAAGGGCACAGGAAAGAGCGGACGTTCCTGCTTGCATTGGAGGTGCACAGCGTTGTTTGCAATAGAAAAATACCGCGTTAAGATCCATGTGGACAAGGAGCCGGGCGTCTATGAGTTTGAGCCGATATCCAACACCGGAAGGAGCTATCTCTGCGAACTCTGCAAGCGGTATCACAATTTCGGAGAGAACGTTGCCGGCTACGACTACTATGACTATAAGCTTGGCATCCCGCTCCCGCAGGGCGTGGATCTGCTGGTGGTGGATCGGTATGGCCTGTTCCCATTTCTGGACGATGCACTTTGGGAGATGGGGGAGAAAGCCATCGTGCTGGTAGACACAAAGCCAACGCGTTTTGCCATGCTGTGCGCAATGGAGGCCTCGGATGGCGATATCAGAGTGTACTGATAGCAGACGATAGCCGGCTGTATGGAGGGGAAACAATGCTTCACCTGAGAATTGCGAATGAGCCATGTACCATGGATATCCAAGAAGAATTCGAAAAACTGTATGTTGAGGACACGCCTGCGGTGCGCAGGATCCTGGAGAGATTGGAGCAGGGGAAGTACTGTTCTAATTACTGCTTTCTCAATCGATTCGGGGGCAAGGTGCCTCTCTCGCGTCTGTGCTCGGGTACGCAGGCGGCCCTTCTGACTGCATTGCGGTCGAACATGGAGGTAAACCTGATCGAGTGCGGGTACGATGCGATCGGGTGCATCCTGAGCTGCGTCACGGAGGGGCGTGTGGTAGTACACCCGGAGATATGCCATTGCTCCATCTACCGGTTTGGGGAAGATACGAGCTGCGATGTTGCGCTGGAGGGATACCGCTTCACGGACCTCTCGAAATTGGACGAGTACATCACCGAGTACTGGCCCAATCCGCTCCCCTACCTCTGTGACGGCATCGAGGAGCTGGAGCTCCACGATCTCTCTCTATGAGCGGTTTCTGAACAAGCCCGGGTTTCCGCCGCTTGGCACATGAATCGAGGGAGTCTGAGTGCTCCTGCGCTCATACCGCCCTGTACAGAGGCAAAAAACCATGCGTTCCAGGTAGTGTACAGTACTTTTCCTGTACAGGGAAAACGGGCTTTGAAGCAAGAGATAGAAGGGAGGCGCCGATGTGTGCCAGGCACTGATTGACATCAGGGAAGAGGGCTTTTTCGATGCCCGCGTTGAAGACATCCTGAATGCCAAGAAAAACTTCCACATCACATTGGATGAGGCGATGAAGGGCTTAGAGATCCCTGAGAAAGACTGGGATATGTACCGGGAAACGGTAGAGAAGGCCGAGGCGGAGCAGGAAAGCAACTCCTAAGACCGGGATACTCTCTGCATGTCCTCCGGATGAGAGCAGCCGAAAAGATCCGTTAGACAAAACCGTAGTTTCCGCGTGTTTGCCGCGCAGAATCGCCCTGCCGAGTATTCCGGCGGGGTGATTCTTTTTCGCCTCGCTGCTTCAAGCGGATATTGCTGCTATCAACGCGCTTGTTTCATACAAAATCTGATGCTAAATAAACATAATGCTCCCGCTCGAGCCAGAAAATGCCCCGCACCGGCCTCCCGGTGCGGGGCATGCATGTCTGTTCAGCCTGCGGGCTTACACCATTTCTCTGCCGAGGAAGACCATACTCACGATGTCGAAGATGGCCTCTACGATGAGGGCGACTCCGGTGAAGACCCAGAGCCATACGGTGGTGGCCAGGGGATTGGCGAAGATGATGAAGGCGCAGATGATGGAGAGCGCCGCGCTGATGGCGGGCAGGAACCACTTGCCCATCTTCAGCCGGAGGATGTCCACGGTCCACTGCACTTTGGCGAGACCGGAGATCAGGATCACCACGCCGTAGACCAGGGTGAGCACCGGGAAGGTGATGATGAACCACTCGGCCTTGAAGGCGCAGAAGAGACCGGCGCAGAGGGCCACGAGACCCTTCACGAGAGACTGACTGGCGGCGCCGGCCACGGGATCCAGACGGGCGTAGGAGATGATGGAGGCGATGCCAACCACGATCAGGAGGATGCCGCCAGCGGTGATGATGCCTGCGGTGAAGCCCACGGGATTTACCAGCAGCAAAATGCCCACCAGGATCTCAAAGAGGCAGACGATGACGCTGCCGGTGTGCTGTTTCATATACTTCATAGCGAGGAACTCCTTTTCTGTGTGTTTTTGGGGGAATTGGGGCGATCAGCAGAGCGGGGCCAGGATCCGGAGCACGCCGTCCACCAGCCACTTGCGGAAGCTGTTGCCAATGTTGTCCAGGGTGCGCTCTACAGACTTCTCCTGGGTGGCCAGAAAGTCTGCCTTCAGGTCCGGGAGAAGGGGAGCCTTGTAGAAGAGGGCGTTGTTCTCAAAGTGCAGGAAGAGGCTCCGGTAGTCCAGGTTCACGGTGCCGATGGTGCAGATCTTGTCATCGATGACACAGCCTTTTGCGTGGACGAAGCCCGGGGTGTACTCGTAGATCTTCACGCCCGCCTCCAGCAGGGGCTGGTAGAAGCTGCGGCTCATGCGGTACACGATGGCCTTGTCCGGTACGCCCGGCATGATGATGCGCACATCCACGCCGCGCTCGGCCGCCATCACGAAGGCGTCCATCAGGGTATCTCCCAGCATCAGGTACGGGGTGTAGAACCAGGCGTAGTGGGTGGCCTGGGAGAGCAGGTCTGCATAGAGGGTGTTGCTCAGGGCATCCTCCCGGATGGGGGAGTCGTAATAGGAGAGGACGCAGCCCTCGGTGGGCTTGGCGGCCAATGCCTCCGGTGCCGGCTGCAGGGTCTCCGCGGGGATGTGTTTCGGGGCAAAGGCGTTCCAGAAGGTGGCAAACATCCGGGTGTAGGTCTCCACAGGTTTGCCGGTGAGCCGGAAGCCGATGTCCTTCCAATGGCCGAACTTCAGGGCCTTGTTGATATACTCGTCAGCCAGGTTCACGCCGCCGCTGTATGCCACCCGGCCGTCTATGATGAGCATTTTCCGGTGGTCCCGGTAGTTCAGGGTGCCCTTCAGCGCGACAATGGGGTTGAAGGCGATGCACTGGATGCCCTTGGCGGCCAGCGCCTGCCGGTTCTTCTTATTATAGGTGGAGATGCTGCCCATGTCATCGTACATGACGCGGACGTCCACGCCCTCGGTGACCTTCTTCGCCATGATGTCCACCATGGAGTCCCACATCACGCCGTTTTCAATGATGAAGTACTCCACGTAGATGAACTTCTTGGCGGTCTCCAGATCTTTCAGCATCTCCGCCCAGAGCTCTTCGCCCAGGGGATAGTACTTGTTCTCCGCGATGGGCTGCAGAGAGTACCCGGTCTCCTTTTCCAGCCAGCGGTAGGTCTGGGCCAGGCGGGGCTCTTCCTTTGTCAGCATGGCCTCTGCCGCGGGATCGGACTTGGTCCCCTCGGGCAGGGAGGCATGCCCCTTCTCCAGGTTTTTCCGGATGGGCTTGGTGGTGCGCTTGTTGCCGAAGAACAGGTACAGCACGGTACCTAAGACCGGCAGCCCTAAGATCACCAGCAGCCACAGCGTCTTGTACGTGCCCTCGTTCCGGTTCAGCATGATGTGCAGAACGAAGAGAATGGCGAACACGGAGAGCAGCAGTCCGATCAGGGCGGAGAAGGGTGCCAGCCACTGGGTGAGAATGACGAACCACAGGATCTGCAGGAGGACGGCAGGTATAAGCCCTATGATTCTTCGTATGGTCTTGTTCAAAATGTGATACCTCCTCATCTTGTCCCGCAGTTCTGTGCGGAACTTCTTGACAGCCCCTCGCGGAACTGATAAGGTACGGGAGTACCTTTGCCCGGTATCATACCGTAAGGCGGGCGCATATGCAATAGCATTTCCTGAAAAAGGGAACTTTATCTAAGAAAAGTACCATTTCCGGTGAACGCTGCCGGGAGAGCATAGAGGAGCGAAAATGGAATGGGCAGACGGACGGAGAACACGGAATACCTGAAGGAGTGCATTGCAGACGCCCTGCTGCAGCACATGGTGGACACCCCTGTGGAGAAGATCACCATCGAGCAGATCACCAGCACCGCGGGAGTGGGCCGCACCACCTATTTCCGCTATTTCAACTCCAAACTGGATGTGCTGTCTTTCAAGGTGGGGCTGCTCTGGCGCCGGTGGCAGGAGGAGCACCCGCTGCAGGGGAAGGCCACGGAGCGGGCGCGGGCACTGCAGTTCTTCTCCTTCTGCCAGTCCCGCCAGACGCTGCTGCGCTTTCTCTATGAGAAGGGGGAGATCCAGCTCATCATGGACTCCTTCCTCCGGGGCATTGCTCTGAGCACCGCTGAACCCGGGCGGGACCAGTACCGGGAGATGTACACCCACTGCGGCGTGGTGGGTGTGATGATGGTGTGGATCGGCAACGGGTTTCGAGAGACCCCGGAGGCCTTGGCGGACATCTGCGCCTTCCGGGAAGAGGAATAGCCGGAGCGCATGGCTTTTGGGAAAGCCATTCCAATATACTATGGCTGGTTCGAGAAAACAGAGGGCTGCGCGGAGGTATCCGCGCAGCCCTCTGTTGTGATCTGCCGGGATCTGCGGGATCCCCGGCATCTGCCGATATCCGCAGGGTCACTGGTTGAACACCGGGAGAGATAGCTCCTGGTACGGCTGGAGTACCCCGTCCGGGGCGTTGGTGTAGATGGCGTTATAGGAGGAGAGAGAGGACACCAGATAGGGGGCTCTCTGGGCGAACTTGGTCTTGTCTGCCACCAGGATCCGCTGGGCGGAGAGCTCCATGGCGGTGCTCTTCAACTCCATGATGGGCAGGGAGTTCTCAAAGGTGCCGTCCGGGGAGATGGCGGCGCAGGAGCTGAGCATGAGGTCGAAACGAAAGCGGCGCAGGGTGTTGCAGGTCATGCTGCCGGAGAGGTCCGTGATCTTGCTGAGCTCGCCCCCGGGCATGATGATCCTGGCCTGGCCCTGCTCCAGGAGAAACTGGGCCACGCTGAGGCCGTGGGTAACCACGGTCTTGTGCTGCAGATCCATGTGCCGGAGCAGGGCGAGACAGGTGGAGGAGTTGTCCACGAAGAGCACATCGAAGTCCGGGAGATGGGGTAGGGCCACCGCTGCTGAGGCATTTTTATCGGCGGCATTCACGCCCAGGCGCACCGTGATGGCAAGCTCCTCCGCGGACTCGGTGTACACCGCGCCCCCGTGGATGCGGCGCAGCAGCCCTAAGTCCTGGAGGTCGCTGAGGTCCCGGCGCATGGTGGCCTCGCTGACGTACACCAGGGCGCAGAGCTCCTGAATGGTGGCCCGCTGGTGCGCCTGCAGGTAGGTCAGGATGGGCTGAAACCGGGGATTGCTGTACATGAAAACCGCCTCCTCGCTGGATGGAGAGATTCTATCAGGCGGGGGAGAGGGCGTCAAGGGCAAAACGATCAAAAGTTGATCGTTTTGCCCGGAGATGGGCAGTTCAGATGATCGGTTTTCGCGTCTTCTGCCAGGTTGCACAAGATTGCTTGACGGTTTCACCCGGGAATGGTATCTTTGACGCAACAACAGGGCCGGCCGAAAACAGGGTGCAGGCCGGAGAAAATAAGGGGGATCTCCCATGACAGGATACTATCTCGCCATTGACATCGGCGCCTCCAGCGGCCGCCACATCCTGGGCCACGTAGACCAGGGCAAGCTGGTCCTGGAGGAAGTGCACCGCTTCGACAACCGCCAGGTCCGCCGCAACGGCCACGACTGCTGGGACATGGACAACCTCTGGCAGGGCATTGTGGACGGCCTGAAGGCGTGCAAGGCCATCGGGAAGATCCCGGACACCATCGGCATCGACACCTGGGCGGTGGACTACGTGCTGCTGGATGAGGCGGACAACGTGGTGGGGGATGCCGTGGCGTACCGGGATGGCAGAACCAAGGGCATGGAGACCGTGGTGGACGGCATTGTCCCCCGCACCGAGCTCTACGCCAAGACCGGTATCCAGTACCAGACCTTCAACACCATCTATCAGCTGATGGCACTGCAGCAGGAGCATCCGGAGCAGCTGGAGAAGGCCCAGTCCCTGCTCATGATCCCGGACTACTTCCACTTCCGCCTCACCGGAGTGAAGAGACAGGAGTACACCAATGCCACCTCCACCAGTCTCGTGAACGCCGCGGACAAGACCTGGGACATGGATCTCATCCGCCGGCTGGGTCTCCCGGAGCGGCTCTTCGGCACCCTGTCCATGCCGGGCACAGCTGTGGGACCCCTCTCCGATGCGATGGCGGCCGCGGTAGGCTTCCAGACCACCGTGGTGCTCCCCGCCACCCATGACACCGGCTCCGCCTTCCTGGCAGTCCCCGCCCAGGATGACAACGCCGTGTACCTCTCCTCCGGCACCTGGTCCCTGCTGGGCGTGGAGAATGAGGTGCCCATCACCTCCGAGGCCTCCCGCCAGCAGAACTTCACCAACGAGGGCGGCGCCTGGTATCGGTACCGGTACCTCAAAAATATCATGGGCCTTTGGATGATCCAGTCCATCCGCCGGGAGCTGAACGGCGTGTCCTATGTGGAGGGCAAGGAGAGCAAGCACGCCACCGGCCGCACCTGGAGCTTCCCGGACCTCATCGCAGCCGCCCAGGAGGCGGAGAGCTTCCCCTCGGTGGTGGACGCCAACGATGACGCGTTCCTGGCCCCGGAGAGCATGATCGATGCCATCCGGGAGAGCTGTGCCAAGACCAACCAGCCGGTGCCGGAGTCCGTGGGCGAGATCATGCAGTGCGTGTACCGCAGCCTCGCCCGCTGCTACCGGGACGCCGTGGCAGGGCTCTCCGCCCTCACCGGCAAGACCTATACCAGCATCAACATCGTGGGCGGCGGCTGCCAGGACATGTACCTGAACACCGCCACCGCCAAGGCCCTGAACCTGCCGGTGTACGCCGGCCCGGTGGAGGGCACCGCCATCGGCAACCTGCTGGTGCAGATGATCGCCGCCGGGGAGTTTGCCAGCCTCCAGGCAGCCAGAGACGCCGTGCGGGCCAGCTTCGAAATCCGTGAGATCCTGCCCTGAGGCGGGACTCCTTGTGAATACGATAATGCTAAGGAAAGAGGTAGTTCCATGTTAGTTAACACGAAAGCCCGGGTTGGCGTGTTCGCCATCGCCCTGGGCGCCTATCTGCCCCAGTTCCCCTCTCTGGTGCCGGAATTTGAGGGCCAGTATGCGGCCTTCCGCAGCACCATCCCGGACACCGTGGAGATCATCGATGGCGGGATCGTAACCACCAAGGAATTGGCCCAGGCCGCAGGAGACAAGTTCCGGGCCGCCGATGTGGACCTGGTGATCCTCCAGTTGCTCACCTATGCCACCTCCTATAACATGCTCCCCGCCGTGCGGGATCTGGATGTGCCGGTGGTGCTGGTGAACGTGCAGAAGAAGAAGGCCCCGGACTACGCCAACACGGACACCGCCACCTGGCTGGGCGAGCTCTATGCCTGCGGCGCCGTGGGCGAGATGGTGGCAGACCTGGAGCGGGCCGGCAAGCGGCATGCGGTGATCACCGGTGTGGTGGAAGGCGGCGATCCCCAGGTACAGGCGGAGATCGAGGACTGGTGCAAGGCGGCCCAGGTGCGCCGCCGCTTCCGGGACACCAACCTGGCCCAGATCGGCCGGCCCTATCCCGGCATGATGGACCTCTACATCGATGAGACCAACCTCTACCACCGGATGTGGCTGTATACCAAGCAGTTCGACTGGGAGAAGATGTGGGCCATCGCAGACAACATCACCGATGAGGACGCCATCCGCGCCAAGGCCCAGGACATCCTGGACACCTTCGACATCGAGGGCGGCGGCACCATCGACAAGGTGTGGGACATGGCCCGCTATGTGGTGGCCTTTGAGCAGTGGGTAAAGGACGAGAAGCTGGGCTTTGTGGCCTCCCACTACGATGGCTTTGCCCAGGGCGTGGCAGGCAAACTGGACTCCATGCTGATCCCCGCCTTCTCCATGCTGATCAAACAGGGCACCGCCTGCGCCGTAGAGGGCGACATCAAGGTGGCCATGGCCATGAGCATCCTGAAGACCATCGCCGGCACCGGTCAGCTCAGCGAGATGTACTCCATCGACTTCAACGAGGACATCTGCATCATCGGCCACAGCGGCTCCGGCGATGCGGACATCTCCCAGGCCAAAAAGCCCACCATGAAGATTGTCCCGGTGTTCCACGGCAAGACCGGCGGCGGCTACCTCACCCAGTTCTATCCCCCCACGGGCCCGGTTACCTATCTTGGCATCACCCAGGACCGGGACGGCCACTTCAAGTTCGTGGTGGCGGAGGGCGTGAACGAGGAGGGGCCCATCTTCACCTTCGGCGACACCAACATGCGCACCCGCTTTACCTGCGGCGCCCGGGAGTTCTGCAACCGCTGGAGCGAGGCAGGCCCCACCCACCACATGGCAGCGGCAGCCGGCCGCCACATCGACACCATTCTCAAGGTTGCCAAGATCTTCAACGTCCCTGTTGACGTGATCACCCGCTGAGCGTACTATTACGAGGAGGACATCATCATGAATGTAACTGACGCAAAATTTGTCCAGGGCTTCATCCGTATGGCCACAGACGGCTGGCTCCAGGGCTGGCACGAGCGCAACGGCGGCAACCTGAGCTACCGCATCCGCCCCGAGGAGATCGCCTCCGTCCAGGAGTGCCTCACCCCCGGTGAGTGGAAGCCCATCGGCACCACCGTGCCCACCCTGGCCAAGGAGTACTTCCTGGTGACCGGCTCCGGCAAGTACATGCGCAACGTGGCCCTGGACCCCGCAGACTCCATCGCCATCATTGAACTGGACGACAAGGGCGAGAACTACCGCATCTGCTGGGGCCTTGTGAACGGTGGCCGTCCCACCAGCGAGCTGCCCTCCCACCTCATGAACCACGAGGTGAAGGTGATCGCCTCCGGCGGCAAGCACCGTGTGATCTATCACGCACACCCGGCCAACACCATCGCCCTCACCTTCGTGCTGCCCCTCACCGATGAGGCCTTCACCCGGGAGCTCTGGGAGATGGCCACCGAGTGCCCGGTGGTGTTCCCGGACGGCATCGGCGTGGTGCCCTGGATGGTCCCCGGCGGACGGGACATCGCCGTTGCCACCTCCGAGCTCATGAAGCAGTATGACGTGGCCATCTGGGCCCACCACGGCATGTTCTGCTCCGGCGAGGATTTCGACCTCACCTTCGGCCTCATGCACACCGTGGAGAAGTCCGCCGAGATCCTGGTGAAGGTGCTCTCCATGGGCGGCAAGAGCAAGACCCAGACCATCCAGCCCGATGACTTCCGCCGCCTGGCCGTAGACTTCAAGGTAACCCTGCCGGAGAAGTTCCTCTACGAGAAGAACTGATCCGCGTTTCACCAACCAAAAGGTTTCATCATCAGAAAGGAAGAATGCAATCATGGCTAACCGCATCGTTCTCAACACCATCTCCTACCACGGCAAGGGCGCCATCGAAAACATCGTACCGGAGCTCACCGCCCGCGGCTACCAGAAGGCCTTCGTGGCCACCGATCCGGACCTTCTGAAGTTCGGCGTCACCGGCAAGGTGACCGCTCTGCTGGATGCCGCCTCCTTCCCCTATGAGGTGTACAGCAACATCAAGCCCAACCCCACCATCGAGAACGTGCAGACCGGCGTGGCCGCTTTCCAGGCCAGCGGCGCAGACTGCATCATCGCCGTGGGCGGCGGCTCCGCCATGGACACCGCCAAGGCCATCGGCATCATCATCAACAACCCCGAGTTCGCAGACGTCCGCTCCCTGGAAGGCGTAGCCCCCACCAAGAAGCACGCAGTGTTCACCATCGCTGTGGCCACCACCGCCGGCACCGCGGCTGAGGTTACCATCAACTACGTCATCACCGATGTGGAGAAGAAGCGCAAGTTCGTGTGCGTGGACACCAACGACATCCCCGAGATCGCCGTTGTGGACCCCGACATGATGTCCACCATGCCCAAGGGCCTCACCGCCGCCACCGGTATGGATGCTCTCACCCACGCCATCGAGGGCTACATCACCCAGGGCCACTGCGCCATCTCCGACATGTTCCACCTGGAGGCCATCCGTCTGATCTCCGCCAGCCTCCGCGGCGCCGTGCAGAACACCCCCGAGGGACGGGAGGGCATGGCTCTCGGCCAGTACATCGCCGGCATGGGCTTCTCCAACGTGGGCCTCGGCATCGTCCACTCCATGGCACACGGTCTGAGCGCTCTCTATGACACACCCCACGGTGTAGCCTGCGCTATCATCCTGCCCACCGGCCTGGAGTACAACGCCCCCGTGGCCGGCAAGCGCTATCGCGCCATCGGCAACGCCATGTGCGTGGCCGGCATCGACCGCATGACCGATGAAGAGGCAGCCGCTGCCACCATCGCCGCTGTGAAGCAGCTCTCCGCCGATGTGGGCATCCCCGCCAACCTGAAGGGCATCCTGAAGGAAGAGGACGTGCAGTTCCTGTCTGAGTCCGCCTACGCAGATGCCTGCCGTCCCGGCAACCCCCGCGACACCAGCGTGGAGGAGATCGCCGAGCTGTATCGCAGCCTGATGTGAGATCGGGCTTGCCCTACAACGGATCACTGATCTGAACTAAAAAATCGCTCCCCTGCCGATGGCAGGGGAGCGATTTCACTTACGGATCTCCGTATGCAGTGCTCCCAAGAACAGGAGATTCAATGAGGGCGAGTACGGGCAGGTCTCATTCAGGCCCGTTCAGAGAGATGCCGATCTCATCGGAGTTGTACATATTGGAAGACGGTATCTATGTGTTTCAATTATATATATTTATTTCGATTGCAATTGATTTTTGAAAAGTTCATTTCAGGGATTGACTATCGCTTCAAAATCATTTACAATACTGAAGGAGGATAGCGGCAAGACCAGCTATCGTGTGCTGTGAAGCAGCTGACTGGGTCGGCATGCAGCCCGCTGTGGAGTATGCCCGAGGGTTATGCGCAACCTCAAGCCGACTAGATTCCGGTATGTGGGATTGAAGGAAAACGCTTAGGAGCCTTGCGAAAGCAGGGCTCCTTTTTCATGGGTGCGAGCACAAAACACATCATCTTGCAAATCACAATAACATTTAAAAATTAAACTGCTTATTTTGTATAATCTGCGAATTTGTTACTTTCCTGTTGACTTCGCAAGCTGCTTTGAAGTATAGTAAATGATCCTAATAAAACAGAGGAACGGGTGGATTTATTGTGCTTTTGAAGTTTTGGACGCAGAACTATCGCTCTTTCAAGGACGGATTTGTGTTTTCCCTGGAGCCGGTGCGGCAGAAGAAATTGGAATACAGTATCCTCAAGGAGCGGATTGGGGGAAAGACGTACGAAGCGCTTTCTGCGGCGGTGATTTTCGGACCGAATGCCTCCGGCAAAACGGCGATCATTGAGGCCATGGATACCATGAGGCGGGTTGTCCTTCGCGGCAACATCCAGGATGATGCGCAGTTCGGTTCTTCAAATGTTGCAGCCAGCAATCTTTCTCTGATTCCCTTTGCCGGAGCGTCTGCCGCGCCCGTATCCCTGGGGATTGCTTTTGTGCATGAGGGAATTCGTGTCGACTACTCCATCTCCATGGATGTGGGGGCATTCTTGCAGGGAGACGATGGGCGGAAAATTGTGTCTGAGACCCTTCTCGTGAATCAGAAGGAGGTCTTTTGCCGGGGCGAGAAGCTTGTTTTGGATGGGCTTCGAAACATCCGGCCGCTTCTCAACGACAGTTCTTATGCGTTGGACAAGGGAGTGAAGGCGGTAGCGGAGGCCAGTTTGGTTCCAACCGATCTCTTCCTGACGAACGGCTTCAAGACGATCTACAGCAAGCAGCTGTGTGGACTGATCACAGAGTGGTTCCAAGACAAGCTTCTGGTCCTATTGCCGATGAAAGACAGTCCCCTTGGCAGACGCTTTCCTGATCCTTCAGGGTACGCCGTCTCTGTTGAGAGGACACTCTCCGAGGCGGCAAAAGCATTTGGCGTCCGCTCAAATGCCCTGGGATATACGGCAACGGGACCGGACGGAGAGGCGATGCTTCACTCACGGCTCCAAGTGAATGGCACGGAGATCTCTGTGCCGGCGGAGGCCTATGAATCAAACGGGACGCTGTGGTTTCTCGAGAAGTTCCCCTACGTGATGCAGGCACTGAAGACTGGCGCCACTCTTGTTGTGGACGAATTGGATGCATCGCTTCATCCTATGGCAGTGATGAACCTCATCAATGTCTTTCACTGCGATGAGATCAATGTCCGCCATGCGCAGCTCGTCTTTGACACCCACAATCCCATCTTCCTCCATGCGGGATTTCTGCGCAGGGATGAGATCAAGTTTGTGGATCGGGATGATGAGAGCCACGTCAGTTCTCACTACGCACTCTCGGACTTCAAGATTCCAGAGAAGGAGAGCAGGCGCAAACAGGAGGATTATCTGAAGGAATATTTCCTTGGGCGATATGGGGCGATCAAAGACATCGATTTTTCCCCGCTCGTGGAGCGAATCGTGTGTTCGGGAGATGGGGAGGCGGCGAAAGGCTTGCCCGGTCAGTCTGAATCCGGCTGGAGAGCAGTGTGCCTTGAGGAGGAGCCATGACAGACATGATTGATACTGCCAAGATCAAGAGGCTGCCGCCAACCTTGACGCAAGAGCAGCTGGAGGAATTGAAACGGGCCAGGTCTATGCCAATCACCTTCGATGAGGACTGCCCGGAGCTCACCAGGGAACAGGCAATGCAGTTTCATCCATTGAAGAATACTGGAAGTAAAAGTAAGCTGCTAACTGCACCACAAGCACTTGCCATCCTGGGCGAGGTCTATGCATCCTGCAAGGACATCTTCACATCCGGTATCCAGGACGCCTTCCTGTATGGCTCCCATGCCCGGGGAGACTATCATGAGGATTCTGATGTGGACATCCTTCTCACCGTGGATGAAGTCCGGGAGGAGATTGTCAGGCACTGGAGAGAGGTATCTGCTGTATCAAGCAGGCTGAGCTTGAAGTATGACGTCACGGTGTCTGTGACGGTGAAGCCGCTGGACGAGTTTCGCCGGTATGCGGATGTGCTGCCCTTCTACAAGAATGTCCTGCGGGAAGGAATTCGGTACGATGCACAGCGTGTGTGAGGGGCGGCAATAAAAACTTGCACTGGGCAAAAATCGCTCCCATGCACGCTTTGCATGGGAGCGGTTTTTCTTTGCGGTGAACCGATATCTGCTGTGCGTAGGGACGCATGCGGGCAGTAACGAAATGCTTCGATCGTCCTGCCCTACGGATTGTCCACCCGTTCTATGACACAGGTGTGGTGTTTATACCCTTCTTTTTTCCTGTCCTTTTCATAGCTGATTCCCACCAGAAGCGCACTGGGATAGCCATGTGCAAGTCCGGCATACTGCCGCTTTTTGATCTGCTCGATTGCAGTATCTGCGGTTTTGTCCCATTTGAGCTCAATGATGATGGGCGTCAGCATCCTGGTCGTGCCAGGCCTGGGGAGGTAGACGATGTCTGCAAACCCTTTCCCTTTAGGAAATTCCCGGTGGAAGGAGTAGTCTCTGTCGATAAATCCCTTGTAGGACGTAAGGACAGCGCAAGCCAGATCATTCTCCCGGTTGTAGCTGTAGACGCTGGAATATAGGTCGTGGTTTTGCTCCAGAATTTGTGCTACTCCGTCTGCATCCTCTAAGAGCGTCATTTGCAAAAGCTCTTTGGAAAGAGCCATAATCTTGTAGGCTGGGTTATTCTTTGCTTGGGCCAACGTGTTGAGAAACTCTTCGGCCACTTCCAGGTTGGGAATGTGAACCTTGCCGTCCTGATAGGAGAGGTAACCCAGGTGCACCAAGGCAGTTAAAGCTGTGTCCAGATTTCCGAAATCTGTGAGATCGATGCCCTTTTTGTCGATGGTGACGTCAACAGAGTCTCCTGCCAGAAGGTCCTTAACTGCTTGTTGAAACGCGGGATCTACAGCGTTCATGAGATCCAGGAGATCCGTGGCTGAGCCAGTCGCCTCCCAGTAGCTTTCAAAATGCTTATTGAACTAACCGCTTCGCGGGGTGGGCATGGCTTCCAGCTTGGGCAATTCTAATCGCGGGGCCTTGCGCGATCGCTCATAATGTGGTAGAATGGGCAATGCAATTAAGCGTCAAGCATGAATACGCCCAATATGGCCCCGCTTGGTACAGCACTTGATTACTGTCTGTTTTAAATTACTAGGAAGCTTTTTGATAGCACCCTGTAATCAGATTGGTGGCTGCGGATGCCCGCGCTTAGTTCAATAAGATTATCAGAATTATCAACCAGCCTTTTCAAGGCTGGTTTTACTTTACGATAATTCTGATAATCTGCTATTAATTGTTGAGCGCCTTTACCACTGAAGCGGGACAGTACACAGAGCCCACTGTGCCAAATGGATAGCCTTCATACCAGGCCTTCATGTCCTGAAGTGGCATCTGCGCTCGGTGGCACAATGCGGCTACCTCGCTCTCCGTGAACCCGGTATACGCAGCAAACTGGCGGGGATCTACCATGGTAAATTCCGGGAAGTTGTTAAGGCCAGACTGGGTTTCCTTCTTCGGGATGGGCAGGATTCCGGTCATATAGACGAGTTCAATGCAAGGAGAAACGCGGGCATTTTTGAAGAGACCCACGAGAAAGCTGGTAAAGCGTTTCTTCAACGTTGCTTTGCATTTCTCCTCCCTGTAGATGACATCCCACTCATCAAAGAGAAGGATGAATTTGGTGCCATGGGCTTTATGAATTGCACGCAGGGAACGAGACAGGCTGTTTTCTTTGCCGCGAACTTCTTCGGGATAGGTTTCTGCCAGCTCGGCGTTGATATTTTCGCTGATATAACTCGTAAAAGAGCGCACACGGTCGTCTTCGATGGCATCCTTATACATTCCTTGGATGTCTACGGAGAGGACAACGTGCTTGTTGAGATGCTCTTCGAAGGACGGATCCTTTTCGATCTCCAAACCGTGAAAGTACTCTCTCGAATCACATCCACTGCTGTAGTAGGCTTCCAGCATGGAGACGGCTGAGGTCTTGCCAAACCGTCTTGGCCGGCTGACTACAATCCTGCAATCGCCTGTGCCCAGGAGGGCATTTGTCAGGCGAATGAGGCCTGACTTATCTACATAATATTCGTTTGTCTTGTCCGTGGCAAAGTTTTCAAAGCCAGGGTTGACGTAGATGCCCATGCCCATTCCAAAAGCCCCTCCTCTACAACATTCGTTGAGACCGCCAAATTATGGATTTGTGTGAGTGAAAAAGGGGTTGCTGTGCCGGTTCAGAATTCTCATCGAGAAACCCCTTGTAGGACGTGATGACAGTGCAAGCCAGATTATTCTCCTGATTGTAGGAGTAGATACTGGAGCATATGCCGTGATTCTCTCTTTTGAAATAAATGAGGCCCCAGGATTTAGCTGACCCCGTATCCTTGGGGCGCTTACTACCAGGGGCCTGTTAAGTATATATCACAGCGCTGCTACGGTTGCAGTATACACCAGTGAGTTTGAGATGTCAATTGCTTTTTGCGAGATTCTTGAAAAATTAAAAACAGAAATTAAATATTGTTAACAGTTCGGACGAGGGGCAGGTCTCTGGACTCACACACCCGAAAGATGCCGCCAAGGGAGGGATTTTCTTCCCCCACATGGTTGACCTTTCCCCTCATCTGGCGCATAATGAGGCAGAAAAGAGACCGCATGAGGGGGGAACACCATGGGAGAGAGAACCTGGGAGAGCGCCGGGGCCGTGGCAGCTCGCAGCTTCACAAGGGATGCCCTGCACAGCCGCCCGCCCCGGCTGAAGACCGGATTTTCCAAACTGGATGCGCTGCTGGGCGGCGGCATCACGCCGGGGGTCATGGTGCTGGGCGCCAGTCCTGGCCTGGGCAAGAGCACCCTGGCCCTGCAGATCGCGGCAAATGTCTCCTCGGGGGAGAACCGGGTGCCCGTCCTGCTGTACAGCCTGGAGATGCCCCGGGACAGACTGGTGGCGAAGCTTCAGAGCCGGCAGCTGTTCCAATGGGGCGTCCAGAAGAGAGGGCTCCCGGCCAATCTGGAGGCCGCCGCCTCGTACCTCACCGCTGATGCGTTCTTCCAGCCGGAGACCACGGATAAACTGGACGATGCGGCTTGGGCTGAGATCAATAGGGCCCAGCAGGAGATTGGGGAGCTCTACATCCGGGACAACCTCCGCTCCGCCGAAGAGATCCGCCAGGACGTCCAAAGCTTCCGTGAGGACCGGGCAAAAGGCGGAGACAACCGGGTGCCCATGGTGATCGTGGACTACCTGCAGATCCTGTCCAATCCCACCGGGAGGCGGTCTGTGGGGGAGAGACAGATGGTGGAGGAGAACCTGAACCAGCTGTCTGTGCTGGCCCGTGGAAGCGATGGCGTGCCCCTTCTCCTGATCAGTTCTCTGAGCCGGGCCGGATACGGCGGCCCGGTGCGGATGGAGAACTTCAAGGAGACCGGCGGCATCGAGTACAACGCAGACCTGCTGCTGGGCCTGCAGTTCACCGCGGCCAATGAGAGCGCCGGCCTGGACCTCACTGCGTTGAAGAACAAGTTCCCCCGGGAAGTGGAGCTTGTGGCATTGAAGCAGCGGTACGGCAGCAGCGGAGGACGAGTGAAACTCCTGTACTACGCCCCCTTCGACTGCTTTCTGGAGCCCTCTGCCCCAATCTCGACCGGTGCCGCAGCTCCTGTATCGGCCGAACAGACTGTGGAGAAGACTGCACCCAAAGCCTCGGAGCCGGTCTCCGTGCCGGCGGCAGCTGCGGGAGAGAAGAGTGCTTTGGAGAAGCCCGCAGACGAGGAGAAAAAGGCTGAGACCGCCCCGGCGGAGAAAACCCCTGGGAAGCGGCGCAGCCCCATCGGGTACTTCAACAACACCAAGGTGGCCAACGAGATCCGCAAGGGACACCAGGAGCGGGTGGAGGACGGCTGGACCAAGTGCGAGGTGTCCCGGGAGGGCGCAGAGGACAAGCTGTACGTCCGGTATCAGCTCAGCGGGCCGATCTCCGCCTTTGACATGGATGTCCTGGACGCCCTGTCCACCCTCTGGGAGCAGAGCGAGGAGACGTTCACAGCCCGGCAGCTGTTGGTGGCCCTCACCGGAGACAGCGCGATCACCGCCACCAAACAGAAGGTGGAGGAGGTCCGGGACGTGCTGCAGCGGCTGCGCACCACGGAGATCACCCTGGACTGCACGGATGAGATCGTGGCCCGCAAAGGCGCCCAGCCCGGAGAGCAGGTGCTGGTGCAGGGCCCCATGGTCTCCCTGGAGGACACAGAGACCGGATACCGCTTTGCCAAACGGGACGTCCGGGAACTCATCCCCCTCTGGTGGTACGCCGGACAGCTGGGCCAGGTCATCTCCTTCCCGCAGGTGTTGCTGTCTGCCAGGGAGAAAGGGGCGAGAAAACCCCAGGACACGGTGGAGAGCATCCTGTTGAAGCGCCTTCTGATCCGCAGGCTGGAGATCTATCGGGCCAACACCCACCTCAGCATGAACGTCTTCCGGTGTGTGCCGAAGAACCGGGCGCGAGACCAGGGCTTGCTCCGGCAGCTGGGGATCTATGAGGGGGATCTGAGATCCAATCCGGTGCTGAACAAGGCGGTGAAGCGGGTGCACGAGAAGCTGCTGCAGGAGATGGAGCGGCTGCAAAAGCTGGGATACATCGCGGCGTACCAGGCACTGGATGCAGACGGCATCAAGGTGGTAAGCCTGGGGACCGATCCCATGGAGCTCTTTGAGATCATACGGTAGGGACCGCGCCGTGCCCTGTGAGGGAGAGAAAAGCTGCATCTTGATCGGCGGTTTCCGTTCCCACGAGAGAAGGAGGGATCCCCTGCATGAAGCGCATCTTTATCAGCCACTCCAGCCGGGATGGGGAGACTGCCCGCTCCCTTTGCGACACCCTGGAGTCTCTGGGCTATCCCTGCTGGATCGCGCCCAGGGACATCTCCTACGGCGAGATGTGGGCGGAGAGGATTGCAGACAGCCTCATCCATGAGACCATGCTCTTCGTCTTCCTGCTGAGCAACCAGTCCAATGCGTCCCGGCAGGTGCTCAAGGAGATCAACATCGTTCTCAACTACAACATCCCCATGGTCATATTGCGCATCGAGCATGTCCCCCAACTGATCCTCTCCCTGGTCTACTACCTGAGCAACCTCCATATCTACAACTGTGAAAACCAGGGGACCTCGGAGGAGATCTCCAGCATGGCGGGCATTGTGCAGCGGAGAGCGGAGGAAGCCAGATCAGAGGGAAAACCGGTGCCGGAGGCCGTTCCGGAGCGGAGAGAAACGCCCATCCAACATGCCAATGTCACCCGGGAGCTGGAGGCCATGTTCCAGGAAATCCAGGGGAAGGAGCCGGTACTGCCCCAGGCGAACAAAGCCCGGCTGTATCAGATCATGGCCCGCAATCTGGTCCGCTTCTGGGATGAGCACCCGGAGGAGCCAGACCAGGAGAAGGGGCTTTCTCCACAGGAGCCGGAAGACCAGATGGATCCATTCCACGCCTCCCTCCGGGACAAATCCTTCACGCTGCCTGGGCGAGAGGACGAGCAGACCCTGGCGTTCCTTACCGCGATCCGGATCGATCCCCAGACCAAGACAAAGCGCTGCCGGGCCGTAGAGCTGGAGCGCAAGACCAAAGTCCAGGCGGACGGCACCCTCCTTCAGACCTTTACGGTGACCAGAGACACCCGGGGGCCCTGCCCGGTGCTCCTGTTCACCTTCCTGATCGACCGGAACGGTGTGATGAGCAACATGGCCTTCCTGGATGCGGAGACGATACAGATCTCCAAATGTCCGCAGTCCATGCCCTTTGCGGAGTTCCCTCAGCCGGACCCCGGAGAGAAGGCCGTCTCATATCGTGCCGATCCGAATTCCGCCGTCATCGTTGTGGATCCGGAGACCCTCCAGGCCGTCCACACCCGGCAGGTCCGCAACGAGGAGACAGGGCAGGAAGAGACCGTCATGGACCTGATCCCCGGGAGGAGGTACTTCTCCTTCCTGTGCGGCCCCAAGGGGGAGCCGGAAGAGGCCACTGCGGGAATGATCGGGTACGGGTACTACATGGGCGAGTACGGCCTGAAGCGCAACTGGCTGGAGGCGGCGGACTGGCTGATGCAGGCTGGAGATCCGGAGTCCTCCTACTATCTGGGGTACATCTTCACCAAGGATCCCCTGCTCCGGGATCCGGACCTGGCCCGGGAGTTCCTTACGGCTGCTCTGGAGGGCGGTATCGCCCAGGCAAAGGACCTGTTGGACGCCCTTCCCTGATGGGACTGGCCCCACAGTCTAAATCCGTATCCCTCAGGACAAATTCATACGGCCTGCCAGACCCAGTGAAAAAGATGGGCACTGGCAAAAATCAGGGCCCCGGCAGCACATGATGTGCTGCCGGGGCCCTAAAAAACGGCCTCCGGACTGCGCTGGGCGCTGTCCGAAGGCCAAATGTATGGGGGGAGAGTGGGCAAAAGCGGGGTTGTCCCGCCTGTCCCTTACGGGCGCTCAGGCTGGGGGCAGTCCTGGGACACCGAGGCACCGGGCACCGGGCTGGCCTGGGCGGCCGCTTCCGGGAGGTAGAGGTACATGGGGTGGCTGGTGAGGTCGTATGGGGTGACGCGGCGGCCGCAGGAGCCCCGGGTGAAGAGGTATGCCTCGGTGAGGGGCATGTTCAGGATGGAGTCCACGGTGCGGTTGGCCTTCACGCTGATCTGGCGGGCGGTCTCCACGTCCTGGCCGCCCAGGTACAGGAGGTTGTCGCAGTTGTTGATGATGGTCTGGGCCTGGGCGTGGCCGTAGAGGCCCTCCAACTGGGTGATGCTCTGCAGGATGATGCTCACCATGATCTCCCGGCTGCGGATGACGCTGACGATCTTGTCGAAGTCGGGTACGAAGGCGTTGGTGGCGAAGTCGTCCAGGATGAGGCGCACCGGCACCGGCAGGCGGCTGTCCAGGTAGTCCTCATCGGCGCTGCGGCAGAGGCACTGCAGGGCCTGGGTGTACAGCAGGCTCACCAGGCTATCCATGGAGCGGTCCGTGTCGCTGATGGAGAGGAAGGCTGCGGTGTGCTCCCGGCCCAGGTCTGCAAAGCGGATGCGGTTGGAGCGGGTGTACACATGGTTGCAGCCCCCGGTGCTCACGCCGTGGAGGTGTTCGGTGAGAAAGCTCAGGATGCAGGCCTCGGTCTTCTCTGCGGTGCGGTTGCCCTGGAACTGGCGGTACGTGCGGGCGGTGAAGCTCTTCGGGCGGCTCATCAGGATCTCGTCCAGCAGCGCATAGGTGGTGCCGTTGGACAGCCCGCTGGCCAGCTCCATCACCACGTTCAGGGTGTGCTCCTCTGCGGGAAGGCACTCCAGGGTGTAGGAGATGAGGGCGGCGAGGTAGACCCGGGCGGTGTCCTCCCAGTACGGGTCCTTGGCCGTCTTGGTGGGGCAGAGGGCGTTGGCGATGGTGAGGATGTCCTGCTCGTTGTACTCCCGGCGCTCCTCATCGTAGCGGATGAAGTCCAGGGGGTTGTATCCATCGGAGTCGTAGAGGTTCTTCATGTTGATGTGCAGCACCTTGTACCCGTTCTGACGGAGGATGGGGCCCAGCTTCCGGGCCAGGTTGCCCTTGGTATCCGCCACGATCAGGCTCTCGTTGCACTGCAGAATGTTGGGGATCACGTAGCCCCGGGTCTTGCCAGCGCCGCTGGGGCCGATGATGAGGTCGTTGTTGTTGAGCCGGGTGGCCCAGGTGTCGTTGGACATCAGCACGCCCTGCGCCAGGATGCGGTGGCCCATCTTGCGGTTGTTGCTGCTCATGTTGCTGTTCATGATACCGTTCTTCATCATTTTGATCGTCCTTTCGTTCATTGGATGTTCGGGATTCTTGTCCATGGCGGGATCAGAGGGTGTCGATCACCCGGTCTGCCAGGCCGAAGGAGACCGCCTCCTCCGCCTCGAACCAGGTGTCCATGCAGGTCTTCTCGTAGATCTCCTCCAGGGTGTGGCCGCTGTGCTTGGCGAGGATGGAGGCGGTGAGCTCCCGGACCTTCAGGATGCGGTCTGCCGCGTCCTTGATCTTCAGGGCGCTGCCCGCGAGGCCGGGGGTGAGGGGGTCATGGATCATCACCCGGGCGTGGGGCAGCATCTCCCGCACATCGCCGGATGCGAAGAGCAGGGCGGCCATGCTGGCGGCGTCCCCCACGCAGACGGTGCGGATGGGGCAGTGCACCGCCCGGAGGACATCATACAGAGCCAGGCCGCTGGAGACCTCGCCGCCGGGGCTGTTGATGAAGATGGTGATCTGCTCTCCAGGGGCCTCCCGGGCTAGATAGCGGACCTGGGAGATGATGGCGTTCACGGAGGCGGCGGTGATCTCGCCCAGGCACTCGATCTCCCGGTGCATGAGCATCTCGTCCTGGATGTCGTAGAAGTAGTAGCCATTGCTGGTCTCGCGGATGATGCGCGGGGTGTCTGGATATGTCATGTGGCAGGTTCCTTTCTGATTTGAATTTGGAGGTATTCGTGGGGTGTTATCAGGAGATGGAGTGGAGCAGACTGCGGGCTCTGTCGAGGTCCAGGGCATCGGGGTAGATGGGCTCCACCAGGATGTTGTACGCCAACAGGGTGTACTCTGAGAGCGCGGGCTCGGCGGGGTCGAAGGTGTCGTTGCTCTTGCGCTGCCTTGCCACCCAGCTGGAGACCGAGTTGAAGGTGTAGGTGCGCTCCTTGGAGCGGTCTATGCCGTAGCCGTAGATGCTGGTGCGGTACACCCAGTCCGGGTAGGTGGAGTGTGCGTTGTAGCTGGCGGCGGCGTAGTACATGGCCAGCGGTAGGTTGGTGAAGAAGCAGGGAGGGCGGACCAAAACCACATTGGGCGGCTGGACAGACTTCAGGCGTTCGGCCAGGGGAATCTTCTCGATGGTCTCTTCCGGCAGATCGTCCGGGTCCTCATCATCGAAGAAGTTGTCTGGGAAGTCCAGGTCCGGGTCGTCCTCGGGCTCGGGTTCCGGATGCCGTACAGGCTGCTTCGGCGGCGTGTCCGGGACCACTAGGGCGTGCAGGATGTAGTCCATCATGCGCACGGAGTACCCCCAGAGCTTCGGGTCCCGGTACAGGAGGTACTTGTGGCGGAGCTGGTAGATCGTCTGGAGGACCTCGCCGTACGTGAAGTCCTCCTTCCTGCAGGGAATATAGAGGTACCGGAGGGCCTCCTTGTACAGGTCGCTGAACCGGGGCCAGTCCTTGCCCATGTAGGTGGCCATGGGGGTGTCCAGCATGGCGCGGAGCCGCTCGCCGCACACAGACTCCGCTACGGCATCGATGGGCTTGCCCTCGCTGTACCGCTTCTGGCGCTCGGCCAGGGGGAGGGTGCCGCAGGGCATCCCCTTTCCCTTGGCCAGGCACTCCTGGATGCGCGGGGCGCAGTTTGGGCAGGTGTACAGTACCTTGACGGGCCCTTCGTTGGTGCGGATGTACTTCCAGAAGAGACCGCAGGCGTGGCCGAAGCCGCTGATGTGTCCGCTGGTGAGCATGCCGGCGTCTTCAATGCCCTTACCGGTGGTGTGGATGAACTCCTGCAGCGCTACGAAGGAGAGCTTGGGTACGGATTTAGACTCCAGGGCTTTGGCGGCTTTGGTGATCTCAGCGGCGATGGTGGGGGTGATGCTGTCCACGAACGCATAGTCCTTGTCCGGTTCTGTGAAGTCCAGAGGGCGGAGCTGGATCTTCGGGAGGCTTGCGGGCCAGTCCTTGGGAATCGCCGTGTCCACCGCAATGCCAAACACGGGGGCGCTGTCTTCGGTCCGGCAGACCACCAGGTCCGCGATGCCGGAGATGTCTCTCGGGGCCGCGCTGGGCTTCAGGCACCACAGGGGGACGTCTGTGTACATGGTGAGGGCCGGCGCCGGGCCGCAGAACGGGTCTGTCCCGCAGATGGCCCAGGCACAGAGGTTTGCGGTACGGCGCTTGGCGGTCTCGGGGCTGATTTTTGGCGATGTAGATCTTGTCATGGTGATGCAGTCCTTTCTTTGTTTTGCTCGGCGGGCACTTTGTTGTGCCGCGCTTGGTTGATAGCGCTCCTAGTGTTGAGGCAGTTGCGGAAGCGTGTGAGGTACCAGTCCCAGGCCTGGAAATGCCATGAGACCGCCTTGGTGCAGCAGTGCACCCAGTACCCTTTGTCTCCAAAAGACCACCGCAGGACGGAGTCCTGCAGCGCTTGCCCGTTTCCCTACTCGTCCTTTTCCAAATTGACTCCCGGGCCTCCCGGGCCGCAGCGCGGCCTTTTGTTGTGGACGGCGTTCGCCGTCTTTGCCCTTGAGGTACCCAGCACGCCCGTCCAAAACCCAGACCGGGCCACGCAGTGGCCTTGTTTTCTTTGGGGCCGCAAGACCCCAGTCCTGTGTAGAACACGAGATGCCCACAGAACCTCCAGCCTGTCTTCCTCTCTCAAAACTACACCCGCCCGCGCAGCGGGTTTTTGTTGTTTTGGGCCCCTTTGGGTCCTTCTTGGCGGCCTTTGCCGCCGTTTTTGTTGTCTGGGTCTTCTGAGGGCTGAAGACGCGTAAGTGGCCTTTTGAAAATTTGCTACTGCGTAGCAAATTACAACAATAGGATAGCCGAGCAGAAGAGAGACGAGAAAGCCCTGCAGCATAAGGAGAAACGGGATGTTGTGAATTCACAAATTCAGCATTCTTGTAGTTAGATTCGTCGAGAACCGATATGAATTCCTTCCGAAAGTCTGAGAATTCATGCCGAAGTCGGGCGAGCTCACAGCCGATAGACAGCCATGGGAGCGGGAAGAAGAGACGAAAAAAGCCCCGCCTCCATATGAATTGGAGACAGGGCGTGAGATGGAATGTATGGGTGCTGCAGGGGCGAAAGTACAGGCGGATCTGCGTTCTTCTTGGATACAGGATCCTGGGTGGCCGCTTCGCGCTGTGTCGGTCAAGGAAAAATCACAGCTACTGCGTAGCAGTTACTGGTCTGACAGTTCGGGTATCGCCGCAATCCGGCGAAAAGCGTTGTCCTGCAAGGGAAAACGGGGTGAAGTGAATTTGCGAATTCCTGCGGCTGTCCGATGAATTCGTGCGTTGTAATGCCGCGATCTGGAGAAATGATCTGGCTTCATCCGCCTTGACGGGTGAATGCGGGGCAGGCCGGAACAAAAGAGCCCTGCCTCCATGGGGTGGAGACAGGGCAAACGGCGTGAAAAACACAGGGGGAAGCGTTGGAAATCGTTTCCCCCTGTGCTCATAGACTCTGCGGGTGTATCACTTGTTGAAGTTGTATCAGGGGGATAGGATTGGGAACTTGCCCCGGAAAGACCTGTGCTGGTACGAAATGTTCTTTGTCACGGACCCATTTGGAGGAAGGCACCGAAAACCATCGGCCTACGGGTTGCTCACCCGCTCTATCTCGCAAGTGTGGTTTTTGTATTCCGGATTTTCGCTGTCTTTCTCATAGCTGATTCCCACCAGGAGCGCACTGGGGTAGCCATGCGCAAGTCCTGTGTACCGCCGCTCTTTGATCTGTTTGAGTGCCGTATCTACCGTCTTGTCCCATTTCAACTCGATGATGATGGGAGTCAAGGTCTTGGGCCTGTCAGGCCTGGGAAGGTAGACAATGTCGGCAAATCCTTTCCCCTCATGAAATTCCCGGTGGAAGGTGTAATCTTCGCCAATAAGTGCTTTGTAGGACGTGATGACAACACAGGCAAGATCGTTCTCCTGGTTGTAGGTGTAGACGCTGGCAAAAATGTCGTGGTTTTGCTGAAGCAGCTCCGCGACACCTTTTGCATCCTCCTGGAGAGTCTTGTCCCTGATCTCCTTGGATCTGGCCATGATCTTGTAAGCAGGGCTGTTTTCCGCCTGGGCCAGAGTGTTGAGAAACTCTGCTGCCACTTCTTGGTTGGGAATGTGAACTTTTCCGTCCTGGTAGGAGAGGTAGCCCAAGTGCACCAGGGCCGTCAACGCTGTGTTCAGATTATCAAAATCCGCAAGGTCGATTCCCTTTGGGTCTACTGTGACGCGGACCGGGACCCCAGCCAGCAGGTCTCGGACCGCATCCTGGAATTTTGGGTCTACGGAGTTCATCAGCGCGAGCAGTTCTGCAGCTGAGCCGGTTCCCTCCCAGTATTTCACAAGCTCCCTGCCTTTCATCGCTTTTACTACGGATGCAGGACAGTACACAGAGCCCACCGTGTCGAACGGATACCCTTCATACCACTCTTTGAGATCACGCAGCGACATCTGACGCATTTGACACAAGGCATCCACTTCGGCCTCTGTGAACCCGACATACTCTGCAAATTGACGAGGCCGTACCATAGTGTATTGCTTGAAGTTGTTCAGGCCAGACTGCGTTGTCTGCTTCGGAAAGGGGAGAATTCCGGTCATATAGACAAGATCAATACATGGAGATACATTGGCGTTTTTGAAGAGACTTACCAGAAAATCGGTATAGTCCTTCTTCAATTTGACGTTAAACTTTTCCTCCCGGTAGATCACATCCCACTCATCGAAAAGGAAGATAAAATGGGCACCGTAGGCGGCGTGGATTGCGGGCAGGGATAGCGAAAGATAGTTTTCTTTCCCGCGAACGGCATCTGGGTACATTTCGCTGAGCTCAGCATTGATAAGTTCGCTGATATATCCCCCAAAGTCATCCATCCGGCCGGCGGCTTTTGCACCGATATAGGCGCCCTGAATATCCAGAAGGATGACATTGTGCTTGTTCAGATGATCCTCGAAAGAGGGATCGCTCGCAATCGCTAAGCCGTGAAACAGCTCTCGGGAATCACATGCGCAGCTGTAATAGGTGGTAAGCATGGTAAGAGCCAGCGTTTTTCCAAACCGTCTGGGGCGGCTGACAACGATCCGCTTTTTCCTTGGCGAACCAATTGCTGCATTTGTGAGCTGGATTAAGCCAGTTTTATCGACAAAGAATTTGCTCTTAACCCAGCTGGCAAACTCATCATCTCGCGGATTAACATATGCGCCCATATCCTGTAATCCCTCCTTCCCCTGACCATACAGATGGGTCAGGTGTTTCCAAGCTTTTTGCTTTTCTTCGCACGCTTTCCTTACCCATGATTTGTTGCTGCTGAGGTGTATGGCGGTTTCCACCCGGTCCGGGGTGTCCTCGCCCAGACGTTGATGCCTTGTTCATCCAGATCCGGAAGAGACAACTCGGTCTGCCGCTGGGCGGTGGAGGCTCTTTCCCAGAGCCTCTATGCCTCCGTTGGCCTGAGCACGCAGGTGCAGCCCCTTTGAAGACCTGGAGTTGATATACATGCGGATTCCTCCATTGGACTTTTGAGCGCGTTGGCTTGTGCAGATGTGATGATATCATACAATCTGGAAGGATGTCAACAATTGATTTTTGCTAAATGATTTAATTTGAGCAATAAAATTATTATATGATGCCTGGCATGATATCGTACAAGGAGAACAAGCCCGGTGAGGCGATGTGCATTGCTTCACCGGGCTTGCAATGTGAGATGGGAAAACGGAACTGTAGGAGAGGCCGGCGGTCAGTCGCTGAAGTAGTTGCGGATGAAGTAGGACGGGGTTCCGCTCCAGACGTGACAGTAGCTGTTGATGAGCTGGGATCCGTAGGGAGAGGCGGTGGGATCTTCGGGGTCAAAGATCTCCCAGAAGGTGTCTGCCCCGGCGTCCAGCATAGCGCCATCTGGTGCTTCAGCAGTTGATTGCCTAAGCCATTTGAGACGCTAGGTGCTGGACCTAGGCCAAAGGGGATCAGGCGGACATCCCAGCGAGGACTGCCTGGAGCTCGTCCTCGGTGGCGCCTTTGCTTTTGAGGAGGCCGATGAGGGACTGCATTTTGCTCTCCATTGTCTCCAGATTGGCCTCCATTGCCTCCAGACGCTTGTTGGCAGCTTCGAGGTCCAATACCTCTTGCGGGAGTTGCAGATTCATCCAATTTACGCCCATGGGTTTTTCCTCCTCTGATTTTTGCTGCTGAGGTGTATGGCGGTTTCCACCCGGTCCAGGGTGTCCTCGCCCAGACGCTGATGCCTTGTTCATCCAGATCCTGAAAAGATAGCTCGGTCTGCTGCTGGGCAGTAGAAGATCTCTCCCGGAGCCTCTAAGCCTCGTTGGCCTGTGTACGCAGGTGTAGCCGGTGAGGAGTTGGAGTTGGAGATCGGCCAGCCGCAGCGGCTACTTCCACTCGTTGGGATTCGGATGTTCCTTCAAATGGGCCAGGTACTTCCAAGCTACTTTCTCAGGAATGCCATGCCGCTTAGCCGTGTTTTGGACTGCCTCTTCCTCGGACACATACAACAGGGCCATATCTTGCGCCGCCAAGACTCTTTGGGTTCGTGTGTGGGCATAGATTGCTTCAAGTTCCATCCAGTCCTCGCCCACGGGCGCTCTCTCCTCAGATCGGTTGCTCAGTTAGATGCATGGCGGCCTATCCTCAGTCGCAGAAGTAATTGCGGATGAAGTAGAACGGGGTCCCGCTCCAGGCGTGGCAGTAGCTGTTGATGAGCTGGGAGCCATAGGGGGAGGCGGTGGGGTCTTCGGGGTCAAAGATCTCCCAGAAGGTGTCTGCTCCGGCGTCCAGCATGGCGCCCCAGTAGTGCTTCAGGTGGGCCAGGGCATCGTCCTTGAGCCCGCTGTCCAGAAGAGCCTGGATGTAATAGTGGTTCATGTAGGGGGTCACCATCTCGGGAGAGGGATCCGCCTTTTGGAGCCGCTTCAAGAGACGGGCGTTGTCGTCCTTGTCGAAGACGCCGGCCAGCACAAACCACACCTGGCTGGCCCAGGAGACCTGCGGCTGGGCGCCGCTCACAAAGAACCCCTGTTCGGCGTCCCAGAGGTGGGTGAGGGAGGCTGCGGTGAGCCTTTCGATGGTATCTGCCCACTCTTTGGCGAGATCGGTCTTGCCCAGGATCTCCGCCATCTCTTTGGCCTGCTTCAGGGCGAGAAGGGTAGGAAAGCGCTCCTCGCCCTGTGCTCATAGACTCAGCGGGTGTGTGGATAAGATAATAAGAAGAAAGCACCTACTTTAATCCAGGGGAAATTGAGTGGTGAACCTGCTCTGCGTAAGGCCTTCCTGCCTTATGGGGTATTTACCTGCTCTATGATGCAGGTGTGATTTTTATATTCTTTTTTCTTTTTGTCCTTTTCGTAGCTGATTCCCACCAGAAGGACGCTGGGATAACCTTGTGCAAGCCCTGTGTACCGCCGCTCTTTGATCTGCTGGATTGCGGTATCTGCGCTTTTCTTCCATTTCAGCTCGATAATAATAGGGATAACCTTTTGCGGCCTTCCAGGACGTGGCAGAAAGACAATGTCTGCAAATCCCTTCCCACTTTCCAACTCCCGATGGAATGTATAATCCTTCTCAATAAAAGCCGAATAGGATGTGATGACAATGCAAGCTAGGTCGTTCTCTTGGTTGTACGAAAATACACTGGAATATGTCTCGTGATTTTCCTGCAGCATTTTCGCGACTGCTTTTGCATCTCCGCGGAGAGTTTTTCGCAGAAGCTCCTTGGAGCGGGCCATGATTTTATAGCAAGGATTCTTTTTTGCCGCATTCGTTGCCTTGAGGAACTCGGATGCCACTTCCTGATTGGGGATGCGGACTGTCCCATCCTCCTCCTGATAGGCAAGGAAACCCAGGTGCACCAATGCGGTAAGGGCAGTGTCCAGTGAACCGATGTCCGAAAGATCAATCCCTTCCTCATCTACGGTAATACCAACAGACGCACCAGACAGCAGGTTCTGGGCCGCTCTCCGAAACTTCGGATTCGTGGCATTCATCAGGTCAAGCAGTTCGGTAGCAGCACCAGTCAATCCCCAGTAGCTTTTTACTTTCTGATTCTTGATCGCTTTTACCACAGAGGCAGGGCAATACACAGACCCTACCGAACCAAAGCGATACCCTTCGTACCAGGCTCTCAGTTCCTGAATCTTTTCCTGCGGCAGTTGTTTCATTGTGCATAGGGCATCTACTTCAACCTCTGTAAACCCAATATACTCTGCAAAGTCAAAAGGATCCAGCATAGTATACTCGTTGAAGTTATTTAGCCCGGAATGGGTCTCTTGCTTTGGGATGGGGAGAATTCCAGTCATATAGACCAGGTCAATGCACTCAGACACATTGTCGTTTTTGAAAAGCCCTACCAAAAAATCCGTAAAGTCCTCTTTCAGCTTCTTATTGAACTTCTCCTCCCGGTAGATCACATCCCATTCATCCAGGAGAAAAATAAAATTTGTACCATGTTCGGCATGGATTGCTAAAATGGATTTCGAAAGAGAATCCTCATTTCCGTGCACTTCGTCTGGAAACAGCTTTACAAGTTCCGCATTCACAGTCTCGCTGATATACTGCGGGAATGTAGCGAGCCGGCCACCTGCAACAGCCTGCTTATAGAGCCCTTGGACATCTAAGGAAATGACATTGTGCTTATTCAGATGGTCTTCAAAGGAGGGGGCCTGCGCGATTGTCAGGCCGCGAAACAGGGCTCGAGAATCACAGCCACAGCTGTAATAGGCCCTTAGCGTGAACAGCGCTGTGGTCTTTCCGAATCGCCTGGGCCTGCTGACAACAATTCTGCAATCGTCTGTGCCTAAAGCTTCATTTGTGAGTTGAATCAGTCCCGTTTTGTCCACAAAAGTTTTGCTATGCAGACTTTTTGCAAAATTATTATTGCCGGGGTTAACATAGGCTCCCATACCCTGTGTTTCCTCCTTTCAGCTGATCACAATGGTTCCGGACCGCTGTGTCGGTAATGTCGTGGCACGGACTAAACTACGAGTTTCTTAGTTTGTGCTTTTGCTGTTGTGCAAAGCACGCATGGCGGTTATAAACGTATTTCCCCTCCGGCAGTAATCTGAAGGGAAGAGGAAAAGGCATTAATACTGCACCCTGTAACTCTATTATAACCAAAACTCAGATGGATGCAAGCACTTCTTGAAAATGTTCAAAAAGTGTAACTTGAACAAATACCCTTAGACTGCGATGCGGCAGGATGGGGACCCAATCAAAACGAGCGGTCTTGCCAAGGAGCTCCGTCATCTCCGATCTCTGAAGGAAAAGTCGATGGAATCTTGGCCCTTCCTGGCGTATTCTGCCTTTAGATCCTCAGTCAGGTACCCATCGCTCATGCAGTGCATATCAGACACTCCATCCCGCATGAGTTGATAAACTTCTGATTGATAGAAAAAATCCAGAGCTTCATCAAGAGATATTTCTTCTGCTTCTGCAAACAGCTTCACAATGCGGGCATATTTCTTTTGCAACAAAACCGGATGTGCATTCATACGAACTCACTTCCTTTGTAGTGCAAGTATTTATCAATAAAAGACTGGTTTCGAAAGCAAATCTGGAGATTTGGCTCTTCGAACTGCAGCCTGGTTATGGCTTCCGACTTTTTAATGATATGATCAAAGTACAACTCTATCGTATTGAATACTTTGTCATTCGCGACGCCGCCTATTACTACATCGTAGTCGCTAGCATCCATTCCCTTTCGGCAGGTAATTATAAAGTCTAGCCACTCCTCTGAGTAAGAATCGAATCGCAGAACCTTGGCTTTGTTCAAAGCAGTTTCATCAAAGGCATATCTTGATACAATGCCATCGTAATGCCTGCGTTTGAACTTGCCGCACCAATCCACTGCCTGCTGTCGGATAGGCGTGGTATAGAATCCTGGACCAAAGTCCACTTCCTTCCGAGAAAATAGAATATCCGGGTAGGGAACTTTCACGTTAGAGCCGTGATAAAGAATCATACATTAACTCCTCTCTCTTGCATCACGTTCAAAATATCATCTACGATATATTCTTTCCCTTGCGTGTGCAAGATTGAATACTCTGGAACAATATATTCAAATAAAATATCACTGCTGCCTGTGAGTGCAAGATAAACCTTTTCTGGAGGTACACCCAGTTCTGCAGCAACGCTATCTATGCAGAAAAAAACAAACTCCAGCTCATCTATGTTTTGAATTGCACTTTTCTCAACGTTACGCAACCTAACTCACCGCCCTTTCTCCTGCGATCTGTGCTGCCTGGTTGCACATTAACTACAGCATCCGAATTGTGCTCTTTGTACGGCATTTATCTTTCTGCTTCCGTCTTAAGCCCAAATTAGATTTCGCGAACAACACTAAGAATATACCACATTATCCGTTGTAAAACAAGCGAAAGCTTCAGGCGGCATTGTTGACGGAGATCAGTCGGACGCCCTGGCAAGGCATGCCTGGATCTCGTCATCGGTGGCGCCTTTGCTCTTGAGAAGGTCTATGAGGCACTGCTTTTTAGCCTCCAATACCTCCAGTCGCTTGTTGGCCGCTTCGAGGTCCAAGACCTCTTGCGGGAGCTGCAGATTCATCCAGTTCACGCCCATGATTTTTCTCTCCTCCGATCTGTTGTCCAATTGGGTGTTTGACAGCCTTCTCTCAGTCGCTGAAGTAGTTACGGATGAAATAGGACGGGGTCCCGCTCCAGGCGTGGCAGTAGCTGTTGATGAGCTGGGAGCCATAGGGGGAGGCGGTGGGGTCTTCGGGGTCAAAGATCTCCCAGAAGGTGTCTGCTCCGGCGTCCAGCATGGCGCCCCAGTAGTGCTTCAGGTGGGCCAGGGCATCGTCCTTGAGCCCGCTGTCCAGAAGAGCCTGGATGTAATAGTGGTTCATGTAGGGGGTCACCATCTCAGGAGAGGGATCCGCCTTTTGAAGCCGCTTCAAGAGACGGGCGTTGTCGTCCTTGTCGAAGACACCGGCCAGCACAAACCACACCTGGCTGGCCCAGGAGACCTGACGCTGGGCGCCGCTCACAAAGAAGCCCTGTTCGGCGTCCCAGAGGTGGGTGAGAGAGGCTGCGGTGAGCCTTTCGATGGTGTCTGCCCACTCTTTCGCCAGATCGGCCTTGCCCAGGATCTCCGCCATCTCCTTGGCCTGCTTCAGGGCGAAGAGCAGAATGGCCTGGGCCCCGGCCTGCTTGTTGAGCCCCTCGCCCCAGTCCAGGAAGCACCACCAGGTGTCCTTGTCCCGGACGATGCCCCGCGCATCCAGATCCTTAAGAGACAGCTCGATCTGCCGCTGGGCGGTGGGGAAGAGCTCCTCTAAGGTCTCCCGGTCTCCGCTGGCCTGCCAGTAGTCCAGAAGGGCGGAGACAAAGAAGAGGGAGTAGTCGAAGAGGGCGGTGTCGTCCACTTGATCGGAGTTGTGGAAGAGGCAGGCGCCCACCCGGCCCTCGTTCTGAGTGAGGGCGGCGAAGAGATAGAGGCAGCGCTTGGCGAGGTCGGTGCTGTGCACGCAGGTGTAGCCGGTGAGGGCCTGGAGCCGGAGATCCGCCAGCCACAGCCGCTGGTCCCGTTTGGGGCCGTCCTCAAAGACGGACTGCATGCAGTCCCGCATAGTGGCGAGAGAGACCTGGTCTAATCTCTGGAGCAGGGGATCCTGGGTGTGCAGGGGCGGCACCAGAGACATGTCTGCGGAGGTAACGGTGCGCACGGAGATGTCCTTCAGGATGGCCTGGTACTTGGCGGAGGTGTCCAGCACCGTGATCTCCAGGTACCGGAAGGCGAACCGGCGGGGCAGTTCCAAAGTGGCGGGGAGGCGGTCCAGGTGGATGCGCTCCTCCTGGATCCAGCTCCGGCTGATCTCGCCGTCATAGTCGTCCGGGTCCTCTACCAGCTCCAGCGGCCGCTCGCCAAAGCGGAACTGAAGGAAGCACGGGGCGTCCATGGGGCTGCCGGTGCTCTCTACGGTGAGGGAGAGGTACCCCACCATGTGCTCGCCGAAGTCCAGGGAGACCTTGTCTCTCCGGGTGTATGGGCCTGCCTGGATCTGGCCGTCCGGCAGATCTTGGATCGTGGAGACGGTGCCGTCCGGGGCGATGGATACGATGCGTTGGGGCAATACGGTCCGCTCATAGAGTTTGGGCTCTAAGGCCTTGGCCTTGGCCAGAAGCTCGGGGTGGACGGTCATGGAAAAGTTGGCAATGGCGTTGCTGATGGCCATGGGAATCAAGCTCCTTTGGAGGTCTGGGGAAATCGTGGGATCAGGAGAGGGAGAACACCAGGGAGACGGGGTTGTGGTCGCTCCACTGGAAGCCGGTGTCGATTACGGAGACATCGGTCACCGCGATGTTGTCCGAGGCGATGAAGCCGTCCACCGTGACGCAGAAGTCGTCCGGGCCGTAGGGCCGGTCTGCGTTGCGGCAGGAGGGGACGGGGTTCTCGGGGTCAAAGGGGGCGAGAACGGCCAGACCCTCCGGAACCAACTCCGGGGGAATGGGCTGGGCCCAGGTGTAGTCCGGGCCGGAGACACCGAAGGAGGCACCGGCATCGCCGATCAGGTCCTTGTTGAAGTCCCCGCCGGCAAGGCACCAGTTGCCCGCCTGATACTCCGCCAGCATGTCTCCGAAGAGCATCTCCAATTGGTCGTTGGCGATGGTGCCATCGCTGGTGTAGGCGGAGAGGTGGAGGTTGTACAGCACCAGCTCTTTGTCTGTGCCCTCCACCGGGATACGCTGGACGCTGTAGCAGCGGTCCAGGTCCACCAGCTTCATGAAGCCCTCCTCAATGGGGAGGCTCCGGCGCAGCGCGGAGGTGATGGGCCAGCGGGAGAACACCGCGAGACCTGCCTTGTTGGCGCCGTGGGGAGAGGTGGGCGGCCAGAAGAGATAGGGGCTGTCGTAATTCTGGGCAAAGGTGCCGTTCCGAAAGACTCCGTTCAGCAGTTCCTGGAGCAGGGCCAGCTCGTCCACATGCCAGCTCCGGGTGCCGTCTGTGTCCACCTCCTGCACCAGCAGCAGGTCCGGGGATTCCGCTTGCACGGCCCCCATGATACCGGTGAGGTTTTCCCGCACCGCGTCCGCAGACCGGGCACGGCTCTCGGTGCCGCCGTCCATGAAGAAGCTGTAGTCTGCGCTGTAGGCGCCGAAGCCCACATTGCAGGACACCAGTTTCAGGGGTGTGTCTTGGGGAACTGCGGTCTCAGATGCAGCGCTCAGGGAGAAGGGCTCCAGGGCCAAATTGTCCTCTACCCGGTACCAGGAGAGGAACACGTAGGCCACATAGCCGCCTAAGACCAGCACCAGAGCCAGCAGGAGGCAGAGCAAAACGCGAAGGACTTTCTTATGGGTGGGCATAGATGCCACTCCTTTCGTATGGGAAGGTCCACGCTCATAGTACCATAACGGACGGTTGGTTGCAACTGCCCCATGGGGGAGCGGGCCGAATTTCCGGGCATGTGCCGATGTGGGGGTTGTCGAGGCATTGGTACAATATGAATCTACTGGATCCGCAAAATCCCGTTGACAGCCCCTCCCAGATGGTGCTATCCTATTCCCGATGACATGGGCCTGCAGACCGTATGCAGGCCCGCTTTCCATTCTGTACCGATAACTTAAGGAGGCGTAAAATGATGAAATGTTGGCATTGCGGCAAAGAGCTGCCGGAGGGCGTGCCCTTCTGCGATCGGTGTGGCGCCGAGCTGCAGCCGCCGGATCCGGGGCGGATGTACGCAGACAGCGGACCGTGTGGAGGTCCCCAGTGGGGCGGCGCCGTGCCGCCGGCGCCCAACACCACGCTGAAGACGGCGAGCCTGCTCTTTGCGGCGCTGTACCTGGTGGTGGCGGGGAAGGCCATCATCGCCTGGGTGGGGAATCTGGAGAGACTGCTTGTGGCGGTCCTCACCCAGTACAATATCTTTACCATGGCCGTTGCCATCTCCGTGGCATCGCTGCAGCTGGTGCTCACGGTGCTGGTGGTGGCATACCTTCTGATGCTGGCCTTCCGCAAGACGGAGCGGAACTGGGACGGACTGATCCTCCGCCTCACCGCGCTGTTCGTGGTGCGCCTCGGCGTGCGGGTGGTGGTGAGCATTATGGTGGCGTTGATCCTGCAGCGGGCGCAGGCCCCCGGCATGGGGGACATCGTGAAGAGCTTTGCGGAGACGGTCCTCTTCAACCTTGTCACGGTGGTGACGCTCTGCGGGGCGGGGATGTACAGCGGTGCCAAGGTTCCCATCTTCCACGGGGATCTGTCGACCGTGGCGGACTCCGTGTACGCCGCCCGGGTGGACCTGCAGAACGTGCTCCTGGAGCACTACGACAGGCTCCGGTACCTGGCCGCCGGCAGCCCCCAGGCGGACGAGCGGCCGCAGCAGGGCGGATCCTTTGAATTGTACCGCAACGCCGGACGCTGGCATCGGATCCCGTATCAGCAGCGGTACACCGGCCTGGGATACTATCAGGCGCCCCACAAGGCGGAGGGCATCCGGCTGGAGGACTGCCGGAGCCTGCTGGTATTGCTTCTCCTCTCCCTCGTCACCTTCGGCATCTACGGATACTACGCCCTGTATACCTGGGCCCGGGATGTGAACATCGCCTGCGATGGGGACCACGAGCACACCGGCGGGCTGCTGGGCTGGCTGTTCTGCAGCATCCTCACCCTTGGGTTTTATCCGATATATTGGGGGTACAACCTGGCTGCCCGGCTCAAACGGTGCGGCAAGCGCTATGGCGTGGAGATCCGGGGAGGCGGCAACACGGTGCTGGTCCTGTTGGTGCTGGGCCTTTTCACCTACGGCATCGGCACGTTTGTCGCCGTGTACATCCTTCTCCGGAATACCAACCGCATCTGTGCGGCATACAACCGGGCGCAGGGCGTGGAAGAACTGGCCTGCAGGCCGGCTGAGATCGCCTGAGATCGGGAAAACACAGGTGCCCTGGGATCCGGGCGGACCGGATCCCAGGGCACTTCTTAGCGCAGAGGGATGGGGAGCAGGAAGAATCATGAAGAATGTGTGATTTGCCCTAAAATCTCTTGACATACAAAAGTGAACCTGCTATTCTTGAAGGGCAACCCAGAGGGCAGTATGGCCCTACTGGGAATCACAGACCGAGGAGGAATGCGCCTATGAAGTGTTGGCACTGCGGAAAAGAACTGCGGGACGGACAGCCGTTCTGCGATCAGTGCGGCGCCGAGCAGCGGCACCCGCCGGAGTCCGATCTGGACGATGTGGGGCGGGAGGAAAAGGACGCCGGACCGTCCGGGGGAGGCAATTGGGCCAGTCCCACGCCGCCGTCTCCCAGCAGCGGGCTGAAGATCGCAGGCCTGGTCTTTGCGGTGCTGTACACCGTGGTGGCGGGCAACACCCTGGTAGGGGTGGCAACGCAGATCTTCGGGACCGTGGCGTCATTCCTCACCGGGTCCAACCTGTTCTACACGCTGTTCTCCCTCCTGTCCTCTGTGATGCAGGTGGTCCTCACCGTAGTGCTGGTGGGCATCCTTCTGATGCTGGCCTTCCGGAAGACGAGCTCCAACTGGCACGGCCTGATGCTGGCGCTGGCCGCGGTGCTGTTCATCCGGGTGGTGGTGCAATTTGTCCTGGGCTTCCTGACGGTGGTGCTGCTCCACGCCCACATCACCAGCGTGGGCGCCGTCCTGGAGACGGTGCTCGTCCGGGTGCTCTTCGGGGTCCTCACCGTGGCTGTGATGGGCGCCATGGGGGTGTCCGGCGGGGAGCCGATCCCTGTGATCAACCGGGACCAGGAGGAACTGAAGGACTCCCTGTACATCGCCATGGGAGACGCCCAGGCGGCGGCCCAGGAGGTATTGGGAAAGCTGCGCTCCAAGGCCAACAGCGGTCCCCAGCCCAGCGGCAATCCCCCGTACAGCGAGCCGCCTCACCACGGGTACACCTACCAGGACCAGACCAACCAGGGCTATCCCCACTACCAGCCGCCCGATCCGGGCCGGTACACCTACCAGGGATACGGCACGCCCTATCAGACGCCGTACGCCGCCGCGGGCTTCCGGCTGCAGGAGGACCGGAACCTGTGGAAGTACATCCTCTTGAACCTGGTTACCTGCGGGATATACAGCCTGTACTTCCACTATTGCTGGGCCCGGGATGTGAACATCGCCTGCAATGGGGACGGCCAGCACACCGGCGGCCTCTTGGCCTGGATCCTTCTCAGCACCCTCACCTGCGGGATCTATCCCCTCTATTGGTATTACGCCCTGGGCAACCGGCTCCAGCTGAACGGGCGACGGTACGGGATGGAGATCCGCGAGGGCGGCGGGACTATTCTGCTCTGGATCCTCTTGGGTCTCTTCACCTGCGGCCTGTGCTCCCTCTACGCCTTCTACCTCCTGCTGCGCAACACCAACTACATCTGCATCGCATACAACCGGTCCCGCATGTGAGGCCGGGAGGAAGCGCATAAAATCGAAATCCGGCGCCCTGGGAGCGGGAAAACCGCTCCCAGGGCGCCTTTTCGCGCTGAGACGGGGAACACCGGCAGACCTGACCTGGCAGTTCCTTGTAATCCCGGCGGAGATCGGGTATCCTCTCGCGCAGGAGGCGATGGGCATGAAGACAGAGGAGACCGAGAGACAGCCTGGCAAGGGGAAGGTCATGGGACAGGTACCAAGCGCCCCCATCACAGAGTCCCTCACCGGCATCCTGAAAGGGGATTGGGACCTGGAGCAGGTCAAGGAGGAGAGGATGCGGGAGAAGTACGGTCTGCCGGACAGATAGCTCCGGGTGATTCGGGAAATGGAAAATGCCCTGGGAGCCGGCAGATGCCGGTTCCCAGGGCATTTTTATACCTATTTTGTGCCTAGTTATACCTATTTTATATCTAGGTCTGGATCAGGTGCGATACCGCTTCTGGGGCACGTAGGTGCAGTGCAGCAGCTCGTGAGCCTTGTGGCCGCCGGGCTCGCCCAGGTAGGTCTCGTAGACCTCCTTCACCACCGGGCTCTGGTGGCTGCGGCGGTGCTCCATGCCGGCGTCCTGGTTGTACAGGGCGGCGGCCCGCATGCCGCGGAGATCGTTGAAGGAGCGGACGTAGGCGGAGTGCAGGGGCTGGCCGCCGCCGTTCACGCAGCCGCCGGGGCAGGCCATGAACTCGATGAAGTCGTACTGCATCTCGCCGGACTTCACGCCGTCCAGGACGATCTTGGCGTTGGCGAGGCCGGAGGCGACACACACCTTCACGGTCTTGCCGGGCAGCTCGTAGGTGGCCTCCTTGATGTCCTTGATGCCGCGGACCTCGTGGAACTCCAGCGGGGCGTTGTCGTCACCCATCATCTTGGCGGCCACGGTACGCAGAGCCGCCTCCATCACGCCGCCGGTGGCACCGAAGATCACGGATGCGCCGGTGGAGATGCCCAGGATGGGATCGAACTCGCTGTCCGGGAGCTTCTCGAACAGCATGCCGGCCTGGGTGATGAGCTTGGCCAGCTCCCGGGTGGTGAGGGCCGCGTCCACGGGCATGCAGCCGTTGGCCATGCGCTGCTCTTCCCGCTTCACTTCGTACTTCTTGGCGGTGCAGGGCATGATGGAGACGCAATAGATGTCCTTGGGGTCGATGCCGGCCTTCTCAGCGTAGTAGGACTTCACCAGGGCGCCGAACATCTGCTGCGGGGACTTGCAGGTGGACAGGTTGGGGATGAACTCCGGATAGTGCTGCTCGCAGAAGCGCACCCAGCCGGGGGAGCAGGAGGTGATCATGGGCAGGGTGCCGCCGCTGCTCAGCCGCTGCAGGAACTCGGTGCCCTCTTCCATGATGGTGAAGTCTGCACCGGTGTCCACATCAAAGACCTTGTCGAAGCCGAGGCGCTTGAGAGCGGTAACCATCTTGCCCTCTACGTTGGTGCCCACGGGCATGCCGAAGCACTCGCCCAGGGTGACGCGGACGGAGGGCGCGGGCCCTACCACCACATGCTTGGTGGGATCCAGCAGCGCGTTCATCACGTCTGCGGTGGAGTCCTGTTCGTGGAGAGCGCCGGTGGGGCAGGCCACGATGCACTGGCCGCAGGACACGCAGTCGGACTCAGCCAGGTCGCGGTCGAAGGCGCAGCCGACGTGGGTGCGGAAGCCGCGCTCGTTGCAGCCGATGACGCCCACGGACTGGCGCACGCGGCACACGGCGGTGCAGCGGCGGCAGAGGACGCACTTGGAGTTATCCCGGACCAGGTGGAGGGCAGAGGCCTCTTCCTGGGGACGGAGGTCATCATTGGCGTAGCGGATGGCATCGATGCCCAGGTCTGCCGCCAGCTGGCGCAGCTCGCAGTGGGCGTTGCGGTTGCAGGTGAGGCAGTCCATGCGGTGGTTGGAGAGGATCAGCTCCATGGTGAGCTTGCGGCTGTGGCGGACCTTGGGGGTGTTGGTGTACACCACCATGCCCTCGTTCACGGGGTAGACGCAGGCGGCCATCAGGGAGCGGGCGCCCTTCACTTCCACCACGCAGATGCGGCATGCGCCGATCTCGTTGATGCCCTTCAGGTAGCACAGGGAGGGAATCTTGATGCCGGCGGAGACGGCGGCTTCCAGAACGGTGCTGCCTGCCGGGACGGATACGGGAATGTTGTCGATGGTCAGGTTGATCATTTTGGGTTCCATGTTCTTGCCTCCCTCCTCAGTGTTTCACAATGGCGTTGAACCGGCAGTTGGTCTGGCAGACGCCGCACTTGATGCACTTGGTGGTGTCGATGACGTGCGGGTTGCGGACGGTGCCGGTGATGGCGCCGGCGGGGCAGTTGCGGGCGCAGAGGGTGCAGCCCTTGCACTTGTCCGGATCGATCTCGTAGCGCAGCAGGTTGCGGCAGACGCCGGCGGGGCAGCGCTTCTCCACGATGTGGGCGATGTACTCGTCCCGGAAGTAGCGGAGGGTGCTGAGCACCGGGTTGGGGGCAGACTGGCCCAGGGCGCACAGAGAGGAGGACTTCAGGTGGCTGCAGAGCTCTTCGATGGTGTCCAGGTCCTCCATGGTAGCGGTGCCGTCGGTGATCTTGCAGAGCAGGTCATAGAGGCGCTTGGTGCCGATGCGGCAGGGAGTGCACTTGCCGCAGGACTCGTCCACGCAGAACTCCAGGAAGAACTTGGCGATGTCCACCATGCAGTTGTCCTCGTCCATGACGATGAGTCCGCCGGAGCCCATCATGGAGCCGATGGCCGTGAGGGAGTCGTAGTCGATGGGGGTGTCGATGAGGGACGCCGGGATGCAGCCGCCGGAGGGACCGCCGGTCTGAGCGGCCTTGAACTTCTTGCCGTTGGGGCAGCCGCCGCCGATGTCGTAGATGATGGTGCGCAGGGTGGTGCCCATGGGGACTTCCACGAGGCCGGTGTTGGTGATCTTGCCGCCGAGGGCGAACACCTTGGTGCCCTTGGACTTCTCGGTGCCGATGGCCGCGAACTTCTCCCAGCCCTCGTTGAGAATCCAGGTGATGTTGGCGTAGGTCTCCACGTTGTTCAGCAGGGTGGGACGGGCGAAGAGACCCTTCACCGCCGGGAACGGGGGACGGGGACGGGGCTCGCCGCGGTGGCCCTCGATGGAGGTCATGAGAGCGGTCTCCTCGCCGCAGACGAATGCGCCGGCGCCGAGGCGGAGCTCCAGGTCGAAGTCAAAGCCAGAGCCCAGGATGTCCTTGCCCAGCAGGCCGTACTCCTTGGCCTGGCCGATGGCGATCTCCAGGCGCTTGACGGCGATGGGGTACTCGGCGCGGATGTAGATGTAGCCCTGGCTGGCGCCGACGGTGTAGCCGGCGATGGTCATGGCCTCGATGACGGAGAACGGGTCGCCCTCCAGCACGGAGCGGTCCATGAAGGCGCCGGGGTCGCCCTCATCGGCGTTGCAGGCCACGAACTTCACGCCGTCCGGGCTCACTGCGTCATAGGTGAACTGCCACTTGGTGCCGGTGGAGAAGCCTGCGCCGCCGCGGCCGCGGAGGCCGGACTTCTTCAAAGCGTCGATGATCTCCTGGGGCGGGGTCTTCTCGGTGAGAATCCGCTCCAGGGCGGTGTAGCCGTCCACACCCAGATACTCGTCGATGTTCTCGGGGTTGATGACGCCGCAGTGACGCAGCGCGATCCGCATCTGGTGCTTGTAGAAGTTGGTCTCAGAGAGGGAGGTGACAGCCTCCTTCTCGTCCTCTTCCTTGTGCAGCAGGCGGGTGACAATGCGGCCCTTCACGATGTGCTCGGAGACGATCTCCGGCACATCGTCCTGCTTCACATGGGTGTAGCAGGCGCCCTCCGGGAATACCATCACGATGGGGCCCATGGCGCAGAGACCGAAGCATCCGGTCTTTACCACACGGACCTCCTGGTCCATGCCGGCATCCTTCAGGGCTGCCTCGAAAGCGGTGATGAGCTTGGGGCTCTCGGAGGAGGAACAGCCAGTGCCGGTACAGACCATGATGTGACTGCGGATATGGTTCATATCGGAATCCTCCCTCTTATTCGTACGCGCCGACGGTGTAGTCGGTCACCACGTTGTGGTTCACCAGGTGCTGCTCCACGATGGTGGGGACCTTCTCCGGGGTGAGCTTCGCGTAGGTTACTTTCTCCTCGCCGGGCACAAAGATCTCGGCGACAGGCTCCAGACGGCAGAGGCCGATGCAGCCGGTCTGGGACACGGAAACGTTCTTCAGGCCCCGGCGCTCCACCTCATCCAGAAAGGCGGTCATCACCGGACGGGCGCCCGCGGCGATCCCGCAGGTGGCCATGCCCACTACTACACGGATGGTGTTCTCGTCGTTGTCGCGGACCTCCATCTGTGCCTTCATTTTGGCTCGAATGGCTTTCAGTTCTTCCAAACTCTTCATTATACTAAAATCCTCCTTGCAGAGAAGCGGGAGGGAGTTCCACAGCAGCCTGTTCCTCCTGCTCCGTCAGATAGTCCTGCATCCAGGCAAAGATCTCCGGCTCTGCCAGAGAGACGTCATCCCCGAGAATCTCCTTCAGTTCTTCCGTGGAGAGCTCCGCGGTACCCCTCGGGGTGGTATGGCGGTACAGCACTTCCACATCGGGGCTTCCCTGGATCAGCAGCGCAATGGTGCCTGCCATATCGCCCAGGGGCGGACAGTCCAGGTGCCGGCGCTGGAAGCGTGCCGTCACGGTGGTGCCCACGCCCACTTCGCTCTCAATGTCCAGGGAGCCGCCCGTCTGCTCCGCGGTGAGGCGGTACAGCGGCAGACCCAGGCCCACCTTGCGGGTGGTGCGGGTGGTGGTGAAGGGATCTGTCACCCGGGCGAGAAACTCCGGCGCCATACCCCGGCCGTCATCGCGGATCGTGATGGTGAGCCAGCCTGCGCCGTCCTCCTCCAGGATGATCTCCACATGCCTGGCGCCGGCGGTGAAAGAGTTCTTCGCTACGTCCAAGAGGTGGAGAGAGAGTTCCTTCATTTCTTCTCCATGTACTTGTCCAGAATCGGACCTACCTGGTCTGGGGTGAGCCGGCCGTACACGTCATCGTTGATCATGATTACCGGGGCCAGGCCGCAGGCGCCGATGCAGCGGCATGCGTCCAGGGAGAACACGCCATCGGGGGTGATGCCGCCCGGCTGAATGTTCAGCTTGGTCTCCACTGCGTTCAGAATGGAGGCGGCGCCTTTCACATAGCAGGCGGTGCCGAGGCAGACGGAGATGCGGTACTTGCCCTTGGGGTTCAGGGAGAAGAAAGAGTAGAAGCTGGCCACGCCGTATACCTCAGAGAGAGGGATATCCAGGCCTTCTGCCACCATGATCTGGACCTCTTCGGGCAGATAGCCGAAGATCTCCTGGGCGGCTTGCAGCACCGGCATGGTAGCGCCGGGCTGGCCTTTGTGGGCCTCGATCACCTGGCGCAGGCGCTCCTCCTGCTCCGGGGTGCCCGCATAGGGGACGGCGGTTTTGCAGTTGGGCATAGGGGTTCCTCCTTTTTTGGTGAGAAGTGCGGGATGTCTGTCCCGCGCAGAAAACAAACGGTAGGCGCCTCTGGGCGCACGTCAAGATTTTAACATAGTGGGTGCAGTTAGCGCAAGGAAACTCGTGTGAGGGTCAATCGAAACTTCCTGTCATTTTAGCCTGATTTTGCGTCATTTCGACCAAACAACCACCGAAAAACGGCCTCTGTGGTTCTTTCTGGAAGATCCATGTACTGGTGGGCGTCCTGGATCTGGTCCAGATAGTGGGCATCGGACGCGTCGAAATGGGGGATGCCCTGCAGGTCCTCCCGCTGGAAGAGATCCGCCGGGCAGCTTCGGGACACCTCCGCCCGGATGAAGTGCATGGCGGGGTCCCAGAAGCCCAGGTTGGCCAGCAGCGAGAAGGACGGCCGGTCTATGTGGGCGGGATAGGCGATGCCCCCGCAGGACAGCGCCAGATCCGCCGCATCGTAGATGCTGATGGAGGTGGCGCCGGCGTAGAAGCAGTCCTCCTCCCCCAGCACGTTGTCCTCCTCGTCCATCAGGATCTGGGGGCCGTAGATGTCCCGCCGGTTTTTAATGGGCGGCAGGGCCTCCTTCACAATGGCGCCGAACTTCTCCGCCGCGGCGAGTTCCGGGAACAGGCAGACCACATGGGCCTCCTCCACCGTGGTGAGCTCCATCCCCGGGATTCCCAGGATGCCGTACGCCTCCGCCGCCCGGCAGAAGGCGCCGCAGTTCCCCACGGCGTTGTGGTCCGTGAGGGCCACCACCTCCAGGCCGGCCAGGGCGCACATCCCGGCCAGGTTCGCCGGGGTGTTCTCCTCGCCGCCGCAGGGGGACAGGCAGGAGTGCAGGTGAAGATCAAAGGCATAGCGGGCCATAGGTGCCTCCCTGTGTTTGTGGTTTGGATTTCGTGTCTCAGCCGACGAGGTCGTGGAGCTTGCCGGCGCAGTCGTAAGTGCTCATCTCCGTGCCCAGCAGGTTGATGTCCTGGGCCCGGCAGCGGGCCAGCAGCGGCGGGTCCGGCTGCACGCCCTCGGTGAGGATCACGCAGGCCACATCGGCCAGAGAGGCCACCGCGGCCACGTTCACGTTGCTCATGATGGTGAGCCAGGCCCCGCCGGCCACGGCTCGACCCATCACCCAGCTCAGCAGGTCTCCGCAGTACCCGCCCTCCACGGTGCGGTCCGGCTCGCCCAGGTTGAATTCCTTGAGCTGCAGGGTATCTGCCAGTTCCTGTACTGTCATTCAGGTCTCTCCTCTCCGCTGTCCTGGGGACCCATGGGCTCCAGACAGTCTGTCTCCGGGGCGGGCTGCTTGCGGCGCAGCCGGAACGGGGCGGGCATGTAGTCGTCCGCCTCGGTGTCCCCGGCCATGTGCTGCATGCGCTCCCGGACTTTGAAGATGCAGTCGTCCACAGAGGCCCGGCCCATCACCACGTCCTCGGCGAAGGCCCGGCAGCTGGGGGCGCCGCAGGAGCCGCAGCGCAGACCGGGCAGCTGCTCCTCCAGGGTCTGGATAGCCATCATCTTCTGCATGGCCACCCGGCGGTTGGGATCCAGCTGGAAGGTGGGCAGGAACACCGGCTCCTTGGTGGAGCGGAGGATCTCCAGCACATCCTCCCGCACGCCCCACTGGGGAGAGGGCGGCAGGTTGCCCATGAGATCCTTCAGGTGCATCTTGGCGGTGAAGGGGTTCTCCACGTTGAGACAGCCGCCGAGACAGCCGTTGGTGCAGGCCCGGAGCTCGATGAAGTCTGCGTCCGGCATCCGGCCGTCCTCGATCTCCTCCAGCATGCGGATCACGTTTACGATGCCGTCCACGGCGATATAGCGCCGCTCCCGGCGGGTGAGGGCCTCTCCGCCGGAGAAGGCCCAACTGGTGCCCTCCCGGCTGCCGGCCAGGGGGAGCATGTTGCCCTTGTCCAGATCCCGCATGGGGCCCAAGAGCTCCAGATAGACGTCCCGGATGGCCAGGGCGCCGTCCAGCACCGGCTTCTCCAGCCCCTCCGGAGCGGACACCGCCGTCACCTGAGAGGAGCAGGGCACGATGGAGAACACGCCGATGTCCTCCGCCGGCACCCCCGCCTCGACGGCCTGCTTCCGGGCCAGGATGGCGGCCAGCTCAATGGGGGTTACCAGAGGCGGCAGGTGGTTCAAGAGATCCGGGAAGCGGATGCAGATGAGCCGCACCACCGCCGGGCACGCCGGAGACAGTTCGGGCTTTTGTGGGGCCTCCAGGCCCTCGCTGCCGTCCAAAGTGGCCGCCAGCATCTCAGACGCGGTGCCCGCCTCGAAGATGTCATCGAAGCCGATGGTGAGCAGGGCGTTCAGCACGATGTTGGCATCGTCCAGGTTGTGGAACTGGCCGTACAGGGAGGGATCGGGGATGGCGATGTTGTACTTGAAGCGCTGCAAGGCCTCTTTTACATTCATCCGCTGAGACCGGACCGCCTGGTGGGGACACACCTGGATGCAGGTGCCGCAGTCTATGCAGCGGTTGGGAAGAATCGTGGCCTTGCGGCTGCGGACGCGGATTGCCTCGGTGGGACAGCTTTTGATGCAGGTGGTGCACCCAAGGCACTTGGACAGATTCAATGCCACAGAATGGCGCACGAAAACACCTCCTCAGAGTAGGTGGGTTATGGGATGTTGATCACCATCGTAACGGTGGTGCCCATGCCCACGATGGATTTGATTTTCATGTCATCGCTGTACTTCTTCATGTTGGGAAGGCCCATGCCGGCGCCGAAGCCCAGATCCCGCACGGAGTCTGCGGCGGTGGTGTAGCCGGCCTGCATGGCCTTGTCTATGTCCGGGATGCCGGGGCCGAAGTCCGTGAGGGTGATGACGATGTCGTCCAGCCCCACGTCCACCATGGCGAGGCCGCCGTTGGCGTGGATCACCATGTTGATTTCGCCCTCGTACATGCACACGGACACCCGGCGGATCACCGCCGGGTCCAGGCCCAGCTTCCGCAGGGTCTGCTTTACCGATGAGGAGGCCTCGCCGGCGCGGGTGAGATCACCACCCTCCACCTGGTAGGACAGGTGGATCTTATCGTCCCCGCTCATCCGCTTAAGCCGGCGCTGTACAGAACGCCGCAGGCCTGGTACATGCGCAGGGGTGTGGACATCACCACCAGACCCCGGTCCTGTGCCAGCTCCAGAATGCTGCTGGCGGGCGCCTTGCCGCGGATGAATACAACGCACTTCATGTCCATCATCTCAGCGGTGCGGATCACCTGCGGGCTGTTCAGTCCCGTGAGCAGCAGGCCCTGGTCCTGGACAAATGCCAGAACGTCACTCATGAGATCGCTGCCGAATGCAGCATGTACTTCTGTGTCCAGTAGCTCGTCCCCGGAAAGGACTTCGGCGCCGAGTAAGTCCCGGACTTCACGCAATGTCATATCAATATCTCCCCCTCGGGCGGTTCGCCCATGTGATAGCCCTATCTTAGCAGACTTCGGGAAGAAAGTCGATAGAAAATTGTGAAGTATGCCCAATGAAAAAGAGAAAATTGGAGGCAGTGCTGTTGATAGTCCAAACCCGACATTAAGCAGCATTTGATTGCGCAGTTAATCGACAATTCAACTTGG
>CANRFN010000024.1 GCA_947629915.1 uncultured Oscillospiraceae bacterium
ATCACCTCGGCCCTATTATACACCCCCCAGGGTGCTCTAGTCAAGCATCCAATCAACATTTTTGCTGAATATCACCACCGCTCTTTTCACTCTTCCGCAGTGTGCCGGTTTCTGGATATTTTCCCTTTGCGCTGCACAGCAAAACGTGTTTTGATGGCTCAAGAACAAGCGGCTTAGAACCGCAAAGAGCAAGCGGTAGGTAAGTGCCGAATCAAAATGGATCCACCAGGATTCACAAGAGATCAGAAAGGAGGATAGGGATAGCCTATAACTACTGTGACTTATCCCAAAGGGAAACCGGATGGATCCCGAAAGGCAGCTGGAGGGACCCGTGGTGAAGTGTAACATGTCACCTTTTTCCGCAAGGAAAGCAGCACATTTCATTCTCTTCCGTATGTGGGCGGGATTTTCCCAGCTCTGGCTGGTCATTTGAGCAGCTTAGCTCTGGGCCTCATACTTTGCTTGTCCCTAGTTCTGGATACGCTTCTGGGACTTCGGCGAGACTTCAGCGTCAAACGCACCCATGGGAGACAAGCGAAACGTGAAGACGCACAAACAGGAAATAGGAGCCAACCTAAGCTGCGAAGAAGCCAAAATGGCAGAGTCAAGCGCCTCATACCAAGGGAGAAGTGGGTCAACAAACTAATACAACTAGTAATTAGCGTCAATGTGACTTGAGCTAAGATCAAGAAAACAGTCTTTTTTTATAGCGTGATGTAAAAAATGGGGAAATAATATACACCAGTATACCATTCGCAAATTTTAATATTAAGTAATTATTCATAAAATACTCTATAAACGTTATTCAAATACAGTTTCTGGTAAAATCAAATTTGGCAAGATAGCACGGTTGGCGCTATCTTGCCAAATTTATCTATTTAATTAAAAAATCATGTACATTGGAAGGAGCAACTGAAAGAGGATGGGTGGATGCTTGGAATCAGACCGCATCTTCCAGGATATCGTCTGCATCCTCGGCCTCAGCCACAGCCTCGTTCTCGGCATCCGCTTTCCCGCCTTGCCCTTTGCCGGCACCATGGTGATGGCAGTGCTCTTCGCCTTTCTCTCCCTCTTGCTGATCCTCACCCTGGCTTTTAACCTGGACCACGCCCTCTCCACCAACACCATCATCCTGGTGGGGGTGATCTTCTCCATGTTCGTCTCCAGCCTGATGAGCATCCTCATCACCTTTGCGGCAGACCACATCCAGAGCATCACCTTCTGGACCATGGGCAGCCTGGTGGGGACCACCTATCAGGACGGGGCGGTGATCGGGGTGGCGCTGATGCTCTTCGGCGGGGCCATTCTCTGTCTCGCCCGGGAGCTGAACGCCTTTGCCATGGGGGAGGACAACGCCCGCAACATCGGGGTGAACGTCCGGCGGGTGCGGCTCACCGTGCTCATCGCGGTGTCCGGCCTCATCGGCGTCTGCGTCTCCATCGGCGGTACCATCGGCTTTGTAGGCCTTGTAACGCCCCACATGGTCCGCCTCATCGTGGGGCCCAATCACCGGCGGCTGCTACCGGCGTCTCTCTTCGGCGGGGCGGTCTTTCTCATGCTGGCGGACCTCGCGGCCCGGACTGTCCTCAGCCCGGCAGAGCTCCCCATCGGTGTGGTTACCAGCCTCGTAGGGGCGGTGGTGTTTGTCCTCATCTTCTACCGCTCCAGAAAGGGGGCCTAACCGTGCTGGAAGTGCGAGATCTCACGGTGCGGTACGGCGACCATGTGGTGGTAGACCACCTCTCCTTTGCCGCAGAGGAGGGCCAGTGGCTCATGATCGTGGGGCCCAACGGGGCGGGGAAGTCCACCGCCCTGAAGGCCATCATGCAGGGGACGGCCTATGAGGGGACGGTATCCTTCCGGGGCCAGGATGTGCGGCGGAAAAAGCCCGCGGAACTGGCCCGGTGCATCGGCGTTCTCATGCAGCACAACCCCGTGGCCTATGCCTTTACCGTAGAGGAAGTGGTGGAGATGGGCCGCTATGCCCACACCGCCGGATTTCTGGCGGGGCGGGCCACGGGAGACAAGGCAGCCGTGGAGGACGCTTTGCAGCGCACCGGCATGGCGGAGCACCGGCACCAGTCTGTGCTCACCCTGTCCGGCGGCGAGCTCCAGCGGACCTTCTTGGCCCAGGTGTTTGCGCAGGACCCGCAGCTGCTGCTCTTAGACGAGCCCACCAACCACCTGGACCTGGTGTATCAGAAGCAGATCTTCGGCCTCATCGCGGAATGGCTGCAACAGCCTGGCCGGGCCGTGGTGTCTGTGGTCCATGACCTCTCCCTGGCGAAGGCATACGGGGACCGGGTGCTGCTGTTGCACAACGGCAAGCTCGCGGCCAGCGGCACCCCGGAAGAAGTGCTCTCCCCCGAGCACCTGAACCCGGTGTACCAGATGGATGTGGCCGCCTGGATGCGGGAGATGCTGTCTCAGTGGACCTGAGAGGCAATGAGACAAGTTCATGATGGCTTCGAGCTGCGGCAGGATTTCGGTCTTGCCGCAGTTCTGCCTGTTTTAGTGGGCTATCCAGGGAGCGGGGAGAATCCCGAGAATTGAACCTGCAGGCCCCTTGCAAGCACAGGACTTGGGACGTACAATCCGGACAGAACGAGAGAGGAGGCGCACTTCATGATCTATTACGCCAAGGGAGAGGTTACCGTCCGCGATCTGGAGCCTGCAGATGCCCAGGCCATTGCAGACGCCGAGATTGCCCAGGGCTGGCACGTCTCCGCGCAGAAATTTAGGAACAGGCTGGAGGATGCGAGAGCCGGCAGGGCGATTGCATTGGTGGCAACGTGCGCCGGCAGACCGGTGGGGTACATCAACATCTATCCCAACAGTACCAGCGGTGCATTTGGCGGCAAGGGCTATCCGGAGATTGTGGACTTCGGCGTTTTGGAGTGCTATCGCAACCGCGGGATCGGCACCATCCTGATGGATGTGGCGGAGGAGATTGCTGGGACATATGCGGACGTGGTGTATCTCGGGGTGGGGCTGCACAGCGGGTACGGAAGCGCCCAGCGGATGTATGTCCGGCGCGGTTACATCCCGGACGGCTCCGGCGTCTGGTATGGGGACAAGGTGTGTGAGCCCTACGCGCCGTGCACCAATGACGATGACCTGGTCCTGTACCTGTCTAAAAGACTGCGAGGGTAGCTCAGAGTGCCTTGCGAAAACGGGAGCAGCCATACCGGGAGTCCACTCCGGGCAGGGTTGTTCCCATTTGTTTACAGAATGTACAACACCTGGCGGGCATTTTGTGGTATCATGGTCTGCACCTGGAAAGGACAGCGCAGGGGAGGGTGAGAGCATGACAGATCGGAAACGCACGGCCCTCTCCCTGTTCTCCGGGGCAGGGGGCATGGATCTTGGCGTACAGATGGCCGGATTTCATGTGCTGGCCTCCCTGGAGTTGGATCCGGACTGCTGTGAGACGCTGCGGGAGAACATCCTGAGATCGGGGAGAGACACGGCGGTCTACGAGGGGGATGTCCGGACCTTCTCGCCTCGGCAGATCCTGATGGACTTGGGGTATCAGCCTGGAGAGATAGACCTGCTCTTTGGGGGACCACCGTGTCAGGCATTCTCCCAGATCGGGAAGCAGCAGTCCCTCTCCGATGACCGCGGCATGCTGCTCTTCCAGATGGTGCGGTATGCGGAAGTGATCCAGCCCAAGATGATTCTGCTGGAGCAGGTGAAGGGCCTCCTCACAGCAAGAGATCCATCTGGAAGGCGCGGCGGTGTGTTTGATGCCCTCCTGCGGGAACTGGAACAGATCGGCTACGAGGCCAGGTGGCAGGTGCTGCTGGCCGCGGACTATGGGGTACCCCAACTGCGGGAGCGGGTGTTTGTGGTGGCAGTTCAGGGAACCAATACGTTTGCGTTTCCTGAACCAACCCATGGGCGTGCGGTGGATGGGCTGGACCTGCTGCCGTACCGCACGGTGGGGGAGGCGATTGCCGGGTTGGGGGTGCCGGTGTTGAAGACGGACTCTGCCGCCGTCCCAGATGACAGTCACTACGATGGTACGCCGCCCCGGGATCGGGAGCGGATTCACGGCGTCCCCGAGGGGAAGAGCCTGTCCTCCCAGACCCAGCTGCCCCAAGAGCAGATCGGCGGGCTTACCCGGAAGGACACCACCAAGTTCCGCCGGCTGGACCGGGGCAGGCCGGCCAAAACCTTGCGGGGCGGGGAGATCTTCTTCCACCCACCGAGGACCGATACCTCACACCCCGGGAGTACCTGCGGATCCACGGGTTCCCGGACAGCTATGTGCTGCGGGGGCCCATTCGAGGGAGATCCGGGAAGGTGAAATATCTGGACCAGCACAGACAGGTGGCCAACGCCGTGCCGCCGCCGCTTGCAGAAGCGGTGGCGGGGGCGATCCTGGCGTGGCTCGATGCCAGGGAAGATGCACACAGGACAGTATGATTGGAGGTTACAGGAAAATGGTAGAGGTAGTGTTCAGCGAGAGTGCAAAGGGCAGCTTGAAGGTGGCCCAGCACTATGGAGAGGGACCGTATCACGGAAATGTTGCGGTGGCGGTCTGCGGAGACGGGCCAGACATGCCCCAAAGTGCCCGGGAGAGTGCAGAGAGAGCGGCACTGGAGCGGGTGCGCCGGGAGTGGGAAGAGGCGGTCCCCATGGGCGGCAGCGCAAAGGACGTGCTCGGCATCGACCTCGGCTGGAGCATCGGGCCCATCTCGGAGGACGGGATTGGAGAAGAGCGCCGGCGGGTGCTGGAACAGCAGATCGCTGTCTGGAGCCCTGCGGACGCCGCGGAGATGGCGGATGAGAGCATCCAGAACAGCCAGAAGGCGCTGGACGAGATCCTCCAGCGGAGTGCCGATGGGGAAGCTGTGCGGATCTGGTACAGCCACAACCCGGACGAGATGTGCGGCCTGTACTGGATGCTGTCCCAGATCCAGAAGTTGCCGGAACACGGTGAGGTCTGCATGGTGCGGCTCCCGGATTGGGAGATGGATGTGGATGGCGCCGTCTTCATTCCGATCAGCTGGGGCGAGGTATCCCCGGGAGAGTGGGGAAAGCACCTCTCGCGCCAGGAGAAGGTCTCCTCTGCTTTCCTGTCCGGGTGTGCCATGCGGTGGAGACAGCTGCAGCAGGAGAATGCAGACCTCCGGATTGTCCTGAACGGTCGCCTGCAGAGCGCTCCGGCAGATCTCTACGACAGCTTCATCCTCCGGGAGCTGGAGGCCCAGCCCCAGGAGTGCAACGAGGCGCAGGTGATTGGAAATGTCCTAGGAAAGCATCAGCTGGGCATCGGAGACGGATGGGTGGCCTTGCGGATTCAGGCGTTCATCCGGAAGGGCATGTACGAGGTGATCGAGCCCGCCGCACCGGATCAGCCGGCGTACAGACAGAGGCTGCGCCGGCTGTATGAGGTCTGAGCGGGTGGGGGAGTCTGCGCTGTAGGGCATTGGGGAGAAGGGCACAACCATGCCGATTCGGTCCGTTCAGGTGTTCCTGGCCACCCACGCATATGACTTGGCAAAATACCTGGAGATCCTGCGGACCAGTCCGGAACAGGTCCGCTTCCACAAACTGTGTCGAGAGAGCGTTGCGGGTGCCGTGCACTGTACTTCGGCGGACACCCTGCAGGGGCTTGGACCAAACAGCGTCATGATGGCGGACCTAAAGCTGCTGGACAGGGTGTATGACATTTAGAATCACGGAATCTCCAGAAATGACATTGTGAGGTGTCCGCTATAAGCGACACCGTATCTGAGAAGGCCAGAAAGTGTGGGAACTTCACTGATCGGCCGCATCTTATACGGGGATTGAGGACGGAACTGGAACCACAACGAAATAGAGCGTTTGCACACAGCCTGGGCCCGCGCCCAGGCTGTGTTCTATTTTCTGGAAAAGATGATGGATCGTTCTAATTTTGTGCACGATTGTTCAAACTTTTCCCGTTTTCTTGCTTTCAAGCCGGCCTTGCCCTATCATTTACTACGTGGGAGAATACATGTTCACAGGTCTGAACGGGGCTGGATGGGGGAGGGGACAGGGATGAAACGAAAACTGGCTCTTTTCGCTTGGTGGATTCTTCTGGCTGTGCTCCTCCTGAGTTGCCAGGGGGCAGGTGGGAATCAGGCTGTCAGTGAGACCATCACGGTGATGGGGCGGAAGAACGACCTGGCCAAGCCCTACATCACCAGTATCTTTGCCCAGTACGAGGCCGCCACCGGGCACAGGATTCAGCCCATCCCCTACGAAGATGCGGTGTTTGAGACCACGGCGGAGGCGCAGTTTGCCAAGGGAGAGGTGCCGGACATCTTCCTGCACTTCAATAACGCAGATCTGGCCCGATTCGATGTGGAGGCGAACTTCCTGGACCTGCGGGACCAGCCCTGGGTGGGAGAGCTCACAGAAAACGCCCGGGCGTACTGCACAGACACCAGAGGCTGCCTCATGGGGCTGCCCTTCTGGGAGAGCTCCGTCTCCGGCTGCTACTATAATAAGACCATCCTGGACAGCCTCAGCCTGAAGTCTGCGGTGACCCAGGCGGAGTTCGATGTGCTCTGTCTGGCCCTGATGGAGGCGGGATACACGCCCATCTGCTGGCCGGCCAACGGCAGCGCCTGGATGGTGCAGTTCGCCCTGGACCCGGTGTTTGCAGATGAGCCCCAGCTGCTGGAGCAGCTCAACCGCAACGAGATCCGCTATGCGGACATCCCGGCGGTGCGGGACATGGTGTGCTGGATCGATGAAGCGGCCAAGGCGGGGTGGCTGGGCCCGGACTATCTCCAGTGGAGCATAGACTCCATCCCGGAGAAGATCAGCAGCGGGGACTCCGTGATGACATTCATCTGGGACACCTGGTTCTACACCGATCTCCCCGCAGACGGGACCTACACCGTGGAGGACTTTGCCCTGATGCCCTCCTTCCTGAACACCGTGCCCAACGGCACCTATGAGGGCGGCAACCTGAATATGATGATGGTGAACCGGAACGGGGACCATGTGGACACCTGCCTGGACTTTCTCGCCTTCTGCACCCAGGCGGAGCACTACAACATCGCCTTTGACGGCATCTCCACGGTGAACTGCTTCAACAGCCAGACCACCAATATCCAATCCCCCATGCTGACAGACGTCGCCCTCTCCATTGAGGCGAATCTCCGCCCCTCCACCGCAGCCTCTAAGATCATTGGGTACAGCGACAGCGATGTGGCGGCCGCCCTGGACCAGCTGTTCCGCGGTCTCACGGATGTGGACGGGTGCATTGCGCTCATGGATGAGGCCCGGATGGCCGCCGCGGCGGGGCAGGGGGCGGAGGGCTTCTGAGCAGTGGAAAGCCCTTTCCCATGAGCGAGATCAATCGGGCATCCGGTGGGGGATGGGAAGAAGCAATCCGGTGCCCACACCACTGGATGAACCCTTTTGGGCGAGCAGGTTGAGACACCAGATGTTTCGCGGAAGCATACCGGGGGCTAGATGGACAGTCCATCCATGGGCCAGAGCGATGAGAAGGGCGGCAACGGTTCCACGGTCCCCGAACCCCAGATGGCATCGGACACCGGCGGACGATTCCGCCGAGGGGTGTGAGGATGGCGCCGGAAAGCAGTTCATCACCGGGACAGCAAGGACCCGCAACCACTTCTACCCCTCGTTGACCGAGACGATAAGGGCGATGAGAATATCTGCTTCCGAACCTGGTGAACGAGGCAGATCTTCTTGCCCTGATAGAAATCGTGGTGGCTCTCCTAGATGGCGGATTCTCTGCGTTCAGGAAGCGGAAAGACGGGGAAGAAGCAGCAGGTGCAGGTCAAGGGGACCCGGATGCGGATCTGAACGCCATCGATCTCCCGAATGACGGTGAGAACGGTAGGGACAGCCCTTCCATGCGGAAGATTTGAGCCGGTATAAGCTGGAATATTTACCAGGGCGAAAACGCGCCTTTCTACCCGAAAATGTGTTGTTCAACCGTTGCAGATGTGGTATAATCGGAGCGTGAAATGCCTGAAAACCCGGCCGACATGACTAACATTTTCGGAAAATACTGGGACGGTTTTAGACAGTCTTATGGCAACCCACGTAGAGCGGATTGTGGAGGTGTTAAACATGATGCGCATAACGAAACAGACTTGGGGACGGTGGCTTGCCTGGCTGCTGTCCGTGGCAATGCTCCTCACCATGCTGCCCGCAACGGCGCTGGCAGCGGAACCAGATGGTATGGAGACACTGATCACCGTGCAAGAGGTACAGGCGCTGATCGATGCCCTGCCCGATGCGGACACCATCACAGCAGACAACCGGGCCGATGTGGAGGCACAGCTGTACGTGATCGATGAGGCGAAGCTGTGGCTGAGCGATGAGGAAGTAATTGCTCTGGACATGACCCGCTACATGGCGGCGGTCTCGGCCCTCTCCTTATTAGACGCCCAGGCCATGGTTCCATCTGCCTTGGAACAGGTGCAGGCCCTCATCGACGCCCTGCCTGACCCGGAGACCATCACCGAAGACAACCGCGCCGATGTGGAGGCGCAGCTATCCGCTATCGATGAAGCCAAGCTGTGGTTGAGCGATGAGAAAGTAGGCGCCCTGGACACCACCCGCTATGATGCTGTGGTCTCGGCCCTCTCCTCATTAGACGCCCAGGCCATGGTTCCATCTGCCTTGGAGCAGGTACAGGCCCTCATCAATGCCCTGCCTGACCCGGAAAGCATCAACGAAGACAACCGGGCCGATGTGGAGGCCCAGCTGACCGTGATCGATGAGGCGAAGCTGGAGCTGAGTGACGAGGATGTAGATGCTCTGGATATCACCCGCTATCTGGCGGCGGTGGAGGCGATCCTGGCGTTGGATGATATGGCCGGGGTGAATGTGCCGATGCCTGTGGCCGTGAATCTTCCGTCATTCAGCGGCGGTTCCGGTAATTCGGAAGCTGACCCATATCTGATCGAGAGCGCTGAACAGTTGAAGGCGCTGAGCGAGTATGTGAACGGCGGGAACAGCTGCAACGGGGTGTTTTTCAAGCTGATGAATGACATCGACCTGAATGGCAGCGAGGGGAACCAGTGGGTGCCAATCGGGAACAGCAAGAATCCATTCTGTGGAACGCTTGATGGCGGTGGATACACAGTCAGCGGACTGTATATTGATAACTCAGATGGAAAATATAAAGTTTTGGGTCTGTTCGGACAGATTGGAAATACGGGTACAGTGAAAAACCTGGGTATCAGTGGCGACATCAAAAACGAAGCCAGTCACGAGGTGGGCGGCATTACAGGAAAAAACTACGGCACGATAGCGGGTTGCCATAGTGCTTGTACCGTTTCTTCAGATTCCTCTGTAGGCGGCATTGTGGGGGAGAACCGTGGTACAGTGTCTGATTGCTACAATGTCGGTGCGGTTAGCGGTGGTAGCTATGCAGGTGGTATCGTGGGGAAAATTGCTGGTAGAAATACAGTGACAGGTTGCTACAACACCGGTGCTGTCAGCGGTAATAATGCAGGGGGTATTGCGGGGCAAAATGAATACAGTTCCATCGAAAACTGCTACAATGTTGGTAAAGTTACAGGCTCCAGCTCAACCGGAGGCATTGTGGGAATGAATAACACAGGTAGCGAGTTTTCGGGCACTTGTACTGGTTGCTATTTCCTTGACAGCACAGCGGCATATGGCATAGGCGATGATGCTGGCTCCACATCCGGTGTAACATCAAAATCGGAGGAAGAGTTTAAGTCCCTTGCCTCAGAGCTCGGCGATGAGTGGATGAATGACCCGTTTTTGGGCCGCCCAGTGCTGGAGAGCAATCGGGAACCGTCCCCTGTGGCGGGCCAGGGCACGCCGGAGCAACCCTTCGAGATTCCCGACAAGGAGACGCTGAAACTAGTTCGGGACTATATCAACAAGGAAAACGGCAGTGGACAGTATTTCAAGCTGACAGACGACATTGATCTGTTGAATGAACCGTGGACACCGATTGGGGATGGCAGTAACCCATTCCAAGGTACCTTTGACGGCAACAATCATACCATCAACGGGCTGACTGTGACAGGTGGAAGCTCTGTGGGCCTGTTTGGTGCCATTGGCGAATACGGCTCAGTGAAAAAACTGGGGGTCAGGGGCTCGGTCAACGGACAGGACAATGTTGGCGGTATCGCGGGGCAGAATCAGGGAACGATTGAAGACTGCTATAGTACCGTAGCTGTCTCCGGCGATAGCAGCACCACCGGCGGCATTGTGGGGAGTAATGGCGGCACCGTGAAAAACTGCTATAGCACCGGTATGGCCGGATCTATTGCCGGGGAGAGCGCCAGCGGCACCGTGATCAACTGCTATTACCTCTCAGACAGCGATGCCGATGACAGCGATGACGGAGAAACGCCGAAAACCGATGAACAGTTTGCCTCCGGAGAGGTGGCGTATCTGCTGCAAAGCGGTCAAGATGGAGGTGGTCAAGTCTGGGGGCAGAGTCTGAAGGATAGTCGAGACAATTTTCCCGTGCTGACCAATGACCTTGGCAAGAAGGTCTACAAGGTTACGTTCTATGTGGAAGACAACCACGAATACGCGGCTCAATATACCAATAGGGGCGGTACAGTCACCCTTCCCGAAGATCCGGAAACTGTCGGACTGGCATTTGACCACTGGTCCACTGAAAAAAACACCAGCGGCGGGGTAAAGTTTAACAGCAATACCCCGGTTACCGAGGATATCACCGTCTACGCCGTGGGGAGGGAAACCTTCGGCGGGGATGCCGAGGCGATCAATCTCGAAACGACCTACGGAGAGATCCTGACAGAGGACCTATCCAGTCATATTACATATAAACTTGGTACCGAAACGGCTGAAAAATTTGAATACAATATCACATCTGAAAATAGTGATGACCTTGGCGCGACTATCGAGGGCGATGAGCTGAAAATCCCAGCTGAAGCGAAAGCAGGAGACTATTCACTGACGATAGAGGCCAATGAGAAAGAGCCGGCGTTTTCGCTCATGAGCGTGGAAAACTTTGGAATCAAATCCGTGACCCTGAAAGTGAAGGTAACCATTAAAAAAGCCAACTCTACAGTGCAGATTGCACCCGCCGCCAAAACGGGTCTCACCTATACTGGAGAGGAACAGGAGCTTGTGACAGCTGGAACCGCCATCGGCGGTACGATGCAGTACAGCCTGGACGGAATAAGCTATTCCCCCGACATCCCCAAGGGCACCGATGCAGAGACCTACACAGTCTGGTACAAGGTCGAGGGCGATAGTAACCACAATGACACCCAACCAGACTCCGTTTCCGTTACCATCGGCAAGAGCGAGGCTGAGGTAACCGGGGACAGCGTTGAAATTGCCTACGGCGATAGCGTTACCTTGACGGTCAAGGTGGCGGTCAAATCAGCAAACGGTATCATGCTCACCAGCGCGGAACAGGATCAGGTTGTGTTTTCGTTCCCGAAGGGTGACCCGATGACCGCATCCATCGCCAAAACCTCCGGCGAGAATGGAACGGCGAGCGTTAACATTTCGGCAGAGCAGGTCAAAAACTACTTCAACCCTGGTCCAAACGAAGTCACGGTCAGCTACGGCGGAAGCGGAAACTTGAATCCGATGGAATCCATGACGATTACCGTGACGGTAGATCGGAAAGCACTGAGTTTCACGTTTACGGCAACTGACAGAGATTATGACGGAACCCAGACGGTCACCGGGTCGCTGAAAAGAACGACTGATTTAGTGGGAAGCGATGATGTAACGGCGAACCTTCAAGCGGACGCAGCCACGGCGGCCAATGCTGGTGTGGGAACATGGGACGTCACGGTCGATACCAGCAAGGTTGAACTGGGAGGATCGGATGCCGCGTACTATCAGGTCGGCAATATCGATGGTGGAGCTGTGACCATCAGTAAAGCATCGATCTCCAGCGTTACAGCACCCACAGCCAATAATCGTATATACGATGGTACGGAGATGGCGCTTGTAACCGAGCCCACGAAGCCCGATGAGGGCACGATGCAGTATGCGCTGGGTGACGAGACTGCGGATGATGGAAATTACAGCGAGACTATTCCCCAAAAGATGGACGCCGGAACGTACTATGTCTGGTACTACGCCAAGGGAGACAATAACCATGCGGACTCCGCAAAGGGCTGTGTGGCTGTCACGATCGAACAGAAGTCGGTCAGCGTGACGTGGAAGGACTATGAGGGTCTCATTTACACCGGCAACCCGGTTAGTGTTACCGCAGTTCTTGCGGAGGGCCGGATCGTGACTGGAGACGAGGGCAATGTCACCGTTTCCGTCACTGGCGGCAATCAAACTGATGCCAATCACGATGGGGCATACACCGCCACGGCAGCGCTTGGCGGCAGCCGCGCAGGGAACTATACCCTAACGAACCATACACAGACGTATAAGATCAGCAAGGCCACATCAAGTGTCAGCGTTCAGGCTGTGGAGGGCACCTATGGCGATGACATCACCATCACAGCCCAGGTGACCGTATCCGGCGTTAATCCTAGCCTTGTTACCGGTTCAATAGAGCTCACGGCCGATGGTACATCTCTTGGCTCCGCAACGGTCAAGGACGGTACCGCGACATTGAAGGTCCTTGGCACAGACCGGGACAAGCAGCACGCCCTGTTCGGAGCGGCCGGCAGATCTAGCATCTCCGCCGTATACGGTGGGACAGACAACATTGAAGGCAGTGATGCCAGCAATAGCGCCACGATAACCAAGAGGGCACTGCAATACACAGTCACCGCCACGGACCGGGCGTATGAAGCCGGTAAAACCGCGGTTTCGGTGACCCTGACACCCACAAATCTTGTTGAGGGCGATGACGTGACACTCACGGCGACTGGCAATCTGTCTTCGCCGGACGCCGGTACCTACAAGAGTGTTAGCCTGACGGACATCACCATGAGCGGTGAGGACAAGGATTACTACACAGTCGAAACATCCGCGGACAGTGTCGATCTCGCATCCTCCGTTACTATCGGCAAGATCAAGGCCGAAGTGCTAACCCCTCCCACCGGCAATGAGGACCTCATCTACAACGGCAAACCGCAGAGCCTTCTCTCAGGCGAAGGCACTTCTACTGGCGGCACGATGCAGTACTATGTGGGCGCAAAGGACAGTACCGAGCAGCCCACCGAGACAGCAGGCTGGAAAGATGCCATTTTGGACATCACCGCTACCGATGCCGGCACCTATACCATCTGGTACCGGGCCAAGGAAGACATCGACTACACCACCAGTGATCTCGGGCACATCGAAGTCACCATCGGGAAGGCCACGCCTGCCGTTACCATTCCGGACGTGTCCGGCACCTATGGCGAGAATATCACAATCACCGCTGAGGTCACCGCCCCCGGCGTTGATCCCAGCCTTGTCACCGGTACGATCAAGTTCACAGCCGATGGTACGTCTCTTGGCTCTGCAGCTGTCCAGAACGGTACCGCGACATTGAAGGTCCTTGGCGCAGACCGGGAAAAACAGCACGCCCTGTTCGGAACAGAAGGCAGTTCCACCGTTACCGCGGCATACAGCGGGAATGGCAATATCAGCGAGGGAACCGCCGATGGCACCGCCACCATAGGCAAGAGAGAGCTGAAATACACCGTCACCGCCACGGACCGGGCGTATGAGCCGGGTAATACCGAGGTTTCGGTGACCCTGACACCCACGAACCTGATCAAGGGCGACAAAGTGACCCTTACCGCTACCGGTAATCTCTCTTCGGCGGATGCCGGTACCTACAACAGTGTTCGTCTGACGGACATCAAGATAAGTGGCGAGGACAAGGGCTACTACACAGTCGAAACATCCGCGGACAGTGTCGATCTCGTGTCCCCCGTTACCATCAGCAAGATCAAGGCCATGGTAGAAACGCAGCCTACAGGCAATGATGATCTCACCTATACCGGTGATCCACAGAGCCTTCTCTCCGGCGAAGGCACTTCTGTTGGTGGCACGATGCAGTATACCGCGGGAGAAAAGGACAGTACCGCACAGCCAGATGAGACCGCGGACTGGAAAGAGGACATTGCCGACATCACAGCTGTTGAGGCCGGCACCTATACCATCTGGTACCGGGCTAACGGAGATGGGGACTACGCCACCAGCGACCTCGGGCATATCACAGTCACCATCGGGAAGGCCACGCCTACCGTCACCGTTCCGGACGTGACAGGTACCTATGGCGAGGACATCATCATCACCGCTGAGGTAACCGCCCCCGGCGTTGATCCCGGCCTTGTCACCGGCACGATCAAGTTCGCAGACGGCGGCACAACCCTTGGCACCGCCACTGTCGAGAACGGTACCGCGACATTGAAGGTCCTTGGCACAGACCTGGAGAAACAGCATGCTCTATTTGGAACGGCTGGCAGTTCCACCATTGCTGCGGCATACAGCGGAAATGGCAATATCAGTGAAGGGACCGCCGATGGCACCGCCACTGTGGGCCAGAGAGAGCTGCAATATACCGTCACCGCTGCGGACCGGGCGTATGAGCCAGACAATACCGAGGTTTCGGTGACCCTGACACCCACGAACCTGATCGAGGGCGACAAAGTGATCCTTGCCGCTACAGGCAATCTGTCTTCGCCGGACGCCGGTACCTACAACACCATCGACCTTACGGACATCACCATGAGTGGCACGGACCAGACTTACTATACGGTTGCCACCTCCGCAGACAATGTGAAACTCACATCCCCCGCTACCATCAACCAAGCCAAGGCCAAAGTGGAGACGCCGCCCACCGGCAAAGAGGACCTCACATACAACGGCAAACCGCAGAACCTTCTCTCCGGTGAAGGCGCTTCTGTCGGCGGTACGATGCAGTACTATGTGGGCGCAAAGGACAGTACTGAAGAGCCCACCGAGGCAGCGAACTGGGAAGATACCATTGCCGATATCACGGCTACCGAGGCCGGCACCTATACCATCTGGTACCGGGCCAATGGAAAAGCCAACTACTCCACCAGCGACCTCGACTCTATTCCAGTCACCATCGGGAAGGCCACTTCAACCGTTACCATCCCGGATGTGTCTGGCACCTATGGCGAGGACATCACCATCACCGCCAAGGTGACCATCGGCGATCTTGCTGCAAGCCTCATCACCGGTACGGTGGAGTTCAAGGACGGCAGCACAACCCTTGGCACCGCCACAGTCGAGAACGGTACCGCGACATTGAAGGTCCCCGGAACAGACCGGGACAAGCAGCACGCTCTGTTCGGAACGGCTGGCAGCTCTACTGTTACTGCGGCATACAGCGGGAATGGCAATATCGGCGAAGAAACCGCCAACGGCACTGCCACTATTAGTCCAAGAACGCTGGAGTACACCGTCACAGCCACGGGCCGGGAGTACGAGCCGGACAATACCGAGGTCGACGTGGTCCTTACACCCACGGACCTGATCGAGGGCGACCAAGTTACCCTTGCCGCTACCGGCAATCTGTCTTCGGCGGTGCCCAATACCTACGAGAGCGTCAACCTGTCTGGAATCACCCTGTCTGGCGAGGACGCCAGATATTACACCGTGGATGCAGAGAAGACCGATGTGGCACTCGCCTCCCCGGTTACCATCACCGGAGAGGCTGCCGGCATCCTGCAGGGCCAGGTTACCCAGGACGGCAACGGAGTCGCCGGGGCAACCGTCTCCCTGAAGCAGAGCGGTGTCACCATCGAGACGACCACCACCGCCGAGGACGGGACCTATTCCTTCGAGAACACAAGCCCCGGGGTCTACTATGTGGTGGTGGAATCGGAAGGCAAGACCATGACCACCATGGTACAGTACACCGAAGAGACCGAGACGGACCAGCACCTTGAGCTGCCCACCGAGGATGTGAACTCCGTCCTGGACACGGAAAAGGCCCCGGAATCCGTGGTCGCGGTGGGCGGGCTGGATGCCGCGGCGAGCGACCACGCAGAGCCCAATTCCACGGTCACGGTCACCATGACGGTGGAGAACAAAACCGAGTCTGAGGCTGAAAACGCCGAGGACATTGGGACGGCCGCGGCCGGCAAAGAGCTGGAATATATGTCCATCGAACTCAAGAAGGAGACAACGAAAGACGGGACCACCACGGCAGAGCCCCTGACGGAAACTGTCCAGCTCATTACCATTGTTCTGAGCTTCGATTTCACGGACAAAGATGATGTCACGGTGTACCGCTACCACGGCGATGCGGTAGACACCCTTACAGAGACCGAGAACGACAACGATGAATACATAGACCTGGATGCGGCAGGCGGCACCATCACCCTCCATGTGAAAAACTTCTCCACCTACGCCATCGGGTACACCCGGACAGGGGAACCCGCCCCATCGGAATCTCCTGTCGTTCCCGATCCGCCCCTTCCTCCGAGACCTCCCATCATCCCGGAGCCGCCCAAGCCCGCGGAGACGCCCGCTCCCACGGAGCCGCCCGTGGTCTCTTATCCGCCGATTCCGGTGGAACCGGCTCCCACCTACTATGATGTCACCATCTCTTCCGAATCTTCTGATAGTGAGGGCGGTACCGTTACAGCCAATCCCAAGTCGGCGCAGGAGGGAAGCAAGGTCACACTCACGGTAAAGACCGATGAGGGGTATCACTTCGTCTCCCTCACTGTCACGGACAGCAAGGGCAATCCTGTGGAGCTCACAGACAACAAAGACGGGACATACACCTTCCGGCAACCTGCCGGGAAAGTTACGGTGGAGGCCGCGTTTGTGAAGTGCAGTTCGCTGGCGTTCACAGACCTGGATCTGGATGCGTGGTATCATGACCACATCGATTACGTCCTAAGCCATGGCCTGATGCAGGGGATCGGCGATAACCGCTTTGCCCCGGATGTCACGGTAAGCAGAGCGCAGATGGTAACGGTGCTGTGGAACCTGCGCGGCCAGCCTGTGGTGAACTTCTATATGACGTATTCGGACGTCAGGGAGGGCACCTGGTATGCCGAGGCCGTCCGCTGGGCCACGAGCGAGGGAATCGTGAGCGGCTATGGCAACGGAGCGTTCGGCCCCAATGATCCCATCTCTCGGGAACAGATGGCCGCCATGATCTACCACTACGAGCAAAAGTATGGCGATGGAGGCTTCACCGGCAATTGGATGTACCGGCTGCCCTTCACCGACCTGGATCAGATCTCTGATTGGGCCTTTGAATCTGTGGCATGGTGCAATATGCATGATGTCATCAGCGGCAAGTCCGATAACCTCTTTGATCCCAAGGGCTTTGCCAAACGGAGCGAGATGGCCGCGATCCTCCGAAAGTACCTGACCCAGACAGAGTGATGTCCTTTCTCTCACAGCGGGGACATCCAGAGCGGAAACCGAAACGCAGAGGGCACAGACCTTCCTGCCAAACAAGATAGCACAGCGAAAAGCAGCCTCCTTCCCGGGGGCTGCTTTTTGCTTGGGAAAGGCCTGGTGTGAGAAGGGGGAAGATGATGCAGGGGGAGGGCTGCCTGCCAAGAGCCCGCGCAAGAGCAGATCCCGGCGCTTTGAGGCGCCGGGATCCGCTTTCCTGCAACAAATTTTTCAAAAATCAAACAAATAGAAAAGGAAATGGAAAAATAGAGCTTGCGGAGGGTGAAAAGACTGGATACAATAGGAAGGCGCCAAACACAGAGAAAGGGTGTTCCGATGATGATACCAGTCCAGATACAGCAGACATATCGCCAGATCGCAGACCTGCTGGAGATCGGGTGCAAAAGCTTGCACCCGGCATACTACGAGGTCTGTCTGGAGGCGCTGGAGAAGCTCTGCTGTATGCGCCGCTCTCCGCTGCTCCGGGGCAGCCCTGTGGTGTGGGCAGGCGGTATCCTCCATGCGGTGGGGCACACGAACCTGTTGTTCCACCCGCTGTCTCCCGGACACCGCTCTCCCAGGGCGGTGCTCGCCGCGATGCATGCCAACCTGGGGACGGCGGAGACGAAGAGCCTGGAGGTCCGAAAGGTGCTGCACATGGACCGGGGGAGCATGCAGTGGATGCGGCCTGCCCTGGAGGAGAAGAATCCCCGGGTGTGGTGGATCTCCCTGAAGGGCGGCCCGGTGATCGATGTCCGGACAAAGTCGCTGCCAGCGCAGCAGATGGCGGTGAAGCTGAGGCTGATCCCGATTGCGCCGGCGGTGCTGGAGGAGAACCAGAAAAAGGCCGCAGCAGGGGAGGCTGCGGGAGAGACAGCGCAACCATAGAGAGCACTAGAGCGGGCCGCGCTTGCGGGAAAAGGGCGAAAAAAGGCAGTATATTGTCCCCGGAGAGCATTGCGCCCTGTGTGGGATGGTGATAGAATCAGCCCAACTCTGCGGCTGATCTCTGGCCGCCATAGACAGGAGCGATGCCACATGCGGGACATGACGGCCGGCAGCATCCCCCGGCACCTGGTGCAGTACGCGATCCCCATGATCCTGGGAAACATCCTGCAGCTCACATACAACGCGGTGGACTCCATCATCATCAGCAAGTGCCTGGGAGAGGACGCTTTGGCCGCGGTGAGCACCTCCAACCCCATCATGACCATCATGATCCTGGGCGCCTCCGGCATCGGCATCGGCGCCTCGGTGATCATGAGCCGCCTGTACGGCGCCAAGGAGTATGAGAAGCTGAAGCGGGAGTTCTCCACCACCGTGATCTTCAGCACCCTCTTCTCCTTTGCGGTCTTCGCCCTGGGCTTTGCCTTCTCCAAGGAGATCCTGGAGCTGATCCACACCCCGGAGCAGTCCCTGGACATGGCGGTGGTGTACCTCCGGGTGATCTTTGTGGGCTTCCTCTTCACCTTCCAGTACAACATCATGTCCCACGCCATGCGGAGCATCGGGGACTCCAAGACGCCGGTGCAGTTTTTGGGCATCTCCTGTGTCCTGAATGTGCTCATGGACCTGCTGCTGGTGGCGGGGCTCCAACTGGGCGTGGCCGGCGCCGGCCTCGCCACCTGCATCGCAGAGGGCGTCTCGGCGGTGCTCTGCATGCGCCGGATCCAGCAGAAGATCCCGGAGCTGCACCTCGGCCGCTCGGAGTGGAAGATCGATGGGAAGCTCCTCCAGGAGACGGTGCGCAGCGGCTTTCTCACCGCCCTCCAGCAGGCGGCCCAGCCGGTGGGCAAGGTGCTGATCCAGAGCGTGATCAACGTCCAGGGCACCGTGGCCATCGATGCCTTCAACGCCGTCTGCCGCGTGGACGACTTCGCCTGCATCCCCGCCCAGAGCATGGGCAGCTCCATCATGACCTGTACCGCCCAAAACCGGGGCGCCGGCCAGTGGGACCGGGTGCGCAAGACCCTGTGGCGGGGGCTTTTGGTGGCCGTCTGCTACTTCCCCATCATCTGCCTTGCCACTCTGCTTTTGAAGACCCCGGTGATGCACCTCTTCTCCCCGGAGGGCCACACGGAGATGATCGGCATGGGGGTGGGATACCTCGCGGTAAAGGCCTGGTTCTTCATCATGCCCTGCCTCACCAACGCCGTCCAGGGCTATTTCCGCGGCCTGGGTCACATGACAATCGTCCTTCTGGGCACCATCATCCAGATCAGCATCCGCACCGTGTGCGTGTACTTCTGGGTGCCGGTGATGGGCATCACCGGGGAGGCATACGGCTGCTTTGTGGGCTGGTCTGTGATGCTCCTCTTTGACGCCATCTGCCTCGCCGTCCTCTATCCCCGCAAGGGCAGGGAGAAGGAGAAAGTTTAACTGTCCCTGTAAGATTCGATAGAAACGGCCCCCATCCCGGTCAGAATGCCCGGGATGGGGGCCGTTTTTGTCGGATTCACTTCTCTTCTGCGTTCTTCCGCTTCTGTTCCGCTCGTGTGTTCTGCTTCTTCTTTTCTGCTGCAGCCTATGCCCGCATTCTGCCGTCCCGCGCCTGCAGCCGTTTTCCGAATTCTAGAAACTCCTGGTACACCGGGTCCTGGAGGGTCTGGTATCGTGGCACCACCTTGGGCCTCTTTCCGGACTGAAAGATCACCACATTCCCCATCTCCATGAACATCACGTCCTCCAGCGGCAGGTTCACCATCTCGGAAACAAACTGGCAGGTCTTCTTGTTCATGCCCCCGGGGAAGTACACCATCACGCTGCAGTTGTCCAGGATCACGGTGGCGTTGTCCGCCCCGTAGGTGGCGTTCAACTGGGAGAGGGACTGGCACAGCATCATGCTGCTGATCCCCATGGCCCGGAAGGTGGACAGGCTCTTCTCGTAGTCCACCACCGGGAAGCCGCAGCTGAAGTCGTCAAAGAGGAGGCGCACCGGGCGGGGCAGGCGGTGGTCCGGCTGTGCCTCGGCAAAGTCCATCAGCTTGCGGATGGCGATGCCGAAGAGCAGATTGGCGAAGCTGTACTGCACCGTCTTCACCGGGCTGGTGATGAGAAAGACGGCGGTGCGCCTGCTCCCCAGGCTGTCGAAATCCAGGCAGGCGTCCCGGCTCATGGCCTCCTGTACAGACAGGGGGAACATGCACTGCAGGCACTTCTCCAGGCTGTCCCGGACGCACCCCGCCGTGGGATAGGGCAGCTGCCGGAAGGCGCTGATCTTCCGGGCCGCCACAGATGTCGGCGCGTTCTCCTCCAGGATGTCGAACATCTCGTCCAGCGATGTGCGGATCGCCCTCCCGTCCTCTCGTATCTTTATCCGGTAGAAGAGGTCCAGGACCTGATTCATGGCGGGGGCATCGTTCTGGAGGAAGACCAGGTCGATGAGGCCGGTGAGCAGTCCCTCGGCGCTCTCGTTCCAGTACGGGTCGAAGTGGGTGGCCCGCTTGTAGTCCGTGTTGGCCGCCACCACCTGCTTTGCCAGCTGCTGGATGTCATCGTCCGAGGAGATGTAGGCCAGGGGATCCGGCAGCGGATTCCGCCTGGAGGGATTGGCCAGGTCCCATACTTTGATCCGGTAGCCGTGGCTCCGGAGGTATTGCGATGCGGCCCGAACCTCCCCGCCCTTGGCGAAGGTGCCGATGAAGCTGCTCTCCCGCATGTGGCACAGGGTGGGCCACAGCACCGAGAGGGACTTGCCGGTGCCGGTGCCCCCGATGATGATCTGGTTGTCGTTGGGGCGGGACAGCCCCAGCCCGTCCTCCAGGACCACGCCCTGGCCCAGAAATACCTTATCCATGCGTCCCCACCTCCTCGAAGAGACTGGATACCACTTTGTCCGCGATGCCGAACTGCACCGCCTCCTGGGCGTTCATGTAGTTGTCGAAGGCGATGGCCTTCTCGATGGCCGCCTTGGACTTGCCGGTGTCCCGGGCCAGTAGGTCCACCATGATCTCCTTGGTCTCCAGAATGGACGCCGCCGTCCGCTGGATGGAGGTGGCGCTGCCGCCTAACCCACCGGCGATCAGGGGCTCGTGGATCATCACCTTGGCGTGGGGCAAGAGCAGCCGGCGGCCTTTCTGTCCGCCGGCCAGGAGAATTGCCCCCATGGAGGCCGTGGTCCCCCGGCACCACAGGGTGGTCTCCACCGGGATGCATTTCAGCACATCGTACATGTGGAGCCCCGGGGGCACGCCGCCCCCGGGGGAGTTGAGGTAGATGTGGATGGGCTTTTCCGGGGCCTCGCTCAAAAGATACTGGATCTGCTGCTCAAAGCGGCAGGCCATCTCCTCATCGATCTCCCCCTGAAGGTACACCTTCCGGTCCGCCAGAAGCCGGCTCTCCAGGGCGATGGTATGAATGCCGGAACTGGTCTTCATCATGATCTGCATATGGAATCTCCTCCTCTACCGCGCAGATGGGCACACACCGATTTCACATTCCCCTGTCTGGACTTTTGTATTACGTTTCACCTCATTTCCGCCGTTTTTCGGGGTTTTGTAGGACAAATAGACGTCCATGATACTACGGCTTTCCCCCGGCGCAAGTGAACTGGCGGTTCCAGATCTGGGCAAAAAAAGAGAGCCCCCATCCCGGGCGGGATGGGGGCTTCGCTGCGCGATACGTTATTCGGATTGGAACGCGGTTGGGTACGGTTAGAACCCCGGTGCCCCCTGGAGTTTGGCCCTTGCGATCCGGGCCTCGTCCATCATGCGGATGCAGCCCTGTACATCGGTGCGGCCGTGGAAGAGCTCCAGAAAGGCGTCTGCCACCTCGGCGGCGTTGTACCCCACGATCCGGGTGGAGGCGGTGGACACCCGCTGGTACTTGGCGATGGAGATCTCCGCATCACCGGCGGTGATCATGGGGGACTGGATGTTGGTGGTCTGGCCCTGGAAGCAGCTCACCGTGGAGATGCCGTCAAAGGCGGTGTTGTAGTGATCGGGTGTGGCGCAGAAGGAGAGAAAGTCCAGCACTGCGTCCAGCTGGTCGCCGTCCTTCGGCACCATCATCATGTTCAGGTTGCCGCCCTCGTAGGTGCCCTCCGGGGCGGTGCCCATGTAGACCGGCATCACGGCGAAGTCGTCCACCGTGTACTGGCCGGTGGGCTGAAAGTCTGTGTAGAACCAGGTGTCCCAGATCAGGGTCATGGCGCCGTCCCCGGTGGTGAGGGTGGGGCCGATCTCATCCCAGCCGGTGCTGAGGTACTTCTCCCCGAACCAGCCCTTGCTGGCGGCGTCTGCCACCCACTGGACCATGTCGGTCACGGCGGGGATGTCCGCATAGGTGATCTCGTTGCGGTTCAGCTGCTCCAGCACCTCCGGGTGGTCTGCGAACACCGGGTCCAGGCCGAACTGGATCATCCAGGAGCAGCCGTCTGCCGGCCAGCAGAGGGGGATGTGCCCCACGCTGAGCAGGGCCGCACAGAGCTTGTCGAACTCCGCCTGGCTGTACGCCGGACCCAGGCCCAGGCTCTCCAGGAGGGTGCGGTTGTAGTAGCAGCCGGAGACGGAGCTCTCCCAGAAGGGGAGGCCCAGCAGATTGCCATCGCTGTCCGTGCAGTACGCCTTGGCGCTGTCTGTGAGGTCTGAGACCCAGGGCTGGTCGTTCAAGGGGAGAAAGGTCTCCTCCACGTTGAAGTCCATCAGGTCCGCGTTGTGAAAGTGCATCAGGATGTCCGGGGCGTTGCCCTTTTCGAACTCTGCCACCGCCAGGTCTTCAAAGCTGTCGTCCTCATAGGAGATGATCTGCAGGTGGTTGCCGGTCTCCTGCTCGTAGAGGCGGAAGATGGCCTGCATGTAGCTCTTCTCCAGGTCCGTCTTCTTGCCCATGATGGAGATGGTGGTGCTGTCATCCTGGGTGGGCCCGCCGCAGCTGGGCAGAAGGAGGAGTGCCAGCGCCATGGCCAGCAGACGGAGGAATTTGCGGAATTTCATCAATGGCTTCCTTCCTGTTGCGTGGTGTGCTTCTGTTGCAGCAGATTGGATACGGTCTCCCGCACTGCCTTCATGTCGATGGGTTTGGCCAAGTGTCCGTCCATGCCGGCGTCCATGGCCCGGCGGACGTCCTCGGCAAAGGTGTTGGCGGTCATGGCCACGATGGGGATGGTCCTGGCCTCCGGGTGCTCGGACGCCCGGATGGCCTCCGTGGCCTCGTAGCCGTTCATCACCGGCATCTGCACGTCCATGAGGATCATGTCGTAGGTGCCGGGGGCTGCGGCCAGAAACTGCTCCAGGGCCTCTTTGCCGTTGGGGGTGATGTCGCAGCGGGCGCCCTCCATGTCCAGCATCTCGCTGAGGATCTCGGCGTTCAACTCATTGTCCTCCGCCACCAGGAAGTACCGGCCCTCCAGGGCGTGCTCATTGTCCGCCGGGGCCTGGGCGTCCGGGTTCTCGTGGTTGAAGTGGGGGGCCAGTGCCTGCCAGAGAGAGGAGAGGAAGAAGGGCTTGGGCAGGAAGCTGTCCACCCCCGCCGCCCGGGCCTCGTGCTCGATCTCCGGCCAGTCGTAGGAGGAGAAGAGGATGATGGGAACCCCGCCGCCCACCTGGGCCCGGATCTGCCGGGCGGCCTCCACGCCGTCTATAACTGGCATCTTCCAGTCCAGCAGAATGGCGGAGAAGTCCTGGCCCTGTCGGTGGGCCTCTGCGGCGAGGTCCACGGCCTTCTGGCCAGAGCCGGCGCAGACCACTTCGATGCCGGTGCCCGCCATGGTCTCCCGGATGTCCACCAGGCTGTCCTCTTCATCGTCCGCCGCCAGAATGCGGGTGATCTTCTCCAGAAACCAGGGGGTGTCGTCCTCCTGTGCCGGCAGGGCGAAGGTGAGGTCCACCGTAAAGGTGCTGCCCTCTCCCAGTTTGCTCTCCAGGGAGATCACGCCGCCCATCAGGTCCACCAGGCTCTTGGTGATGGCCATGCCCAGGCCGGTGCCCTGGATCTTGTTGGTGGTGCTGTTCTCCTCCCGGCTGAAGGGCTCAAAGATGGTGCCCTGGAATTCCTCACTCATGCCCATGCCGTTGTCCTGCACCTGGAAGCGGATGGCCGCAAAACTGGGGGCCAATTGGGGCAGGGCGGTGAGGCTGAAGAGGATGGAGCCGCCGTCCTGGGTGTACTTGATGGCGTTGGACAGCAGGTTGATCAAAATCTGGTTCAGCCGCAGCTTATCCCCCATGAGCCGCTCCGGGGGATTGCCCTGGACGTGGATGTCAAAGGTCTGGTGCTTCGCCTTGGCCTGGGGCATCAGGATGATGCTCAGCTCCTCCAGCATCTGGGGCAGGCTGAAGCAGTCCACGTTCAGGCTGGTCTTGTTGCTCTCGATCTTGCTCATGTCCAGCACATCGTTGATGAGGCTCAGCAGGTGCTGGCTGGAGGCGGTGATCTTGTGGGTGTACTCCCGCACCTTCTCCGGGTTCTCCGCCTCCTTCTCCAGGAGCACCGAGAAGCCCACAATGGCGTTCATGGGGGTGCGGATGTCGTGGGACATGTTGGACAGGAAGTTGCTCTTGGCCTCATTGGCGCTTCTGGCGGCGGCCAGGGCGTCCGAGAGGTTCTGGTTCATCTTCTGCTCTTCCGTCCGATCGGACATGACGATGATGTACTTCACCACGTCCTGGATGCTCTTGCGGTAGATGATCATCCGGTACCAGCGGCGCTCGCCGGTGCCCTGGTGCCTGTACTCGCACTCCCACTGGCGGCTGCCGTTGAGGGGGATGGCCTCCAGCTCGTCCCTGGGCACCGCCACCGTGGAGTTGATGGCGCACTGCTCCAGCACCCGGATGTTCTCCCGGGCCTCCTGGAGGGGGATGCCCACCAGCCGCTCCACATTGGGGCTGATGTACTCCACCTGCAGGGTCTGTGAGTTCAGCATGATGAAGAAGTCGTCCACAGAGTTGGAGAGGGTGTCGAACATCTGCTCCCGGTACTGGAGCTCGATCTGGCTCTGCCGGCGCATCCGCCGGCTGCGCACCAGCAGCAGGGTGATCGCCGTCACGCCCAGCAGCAGGAACATCAGCACCAGCACCCGCATGGTGCTGGACTGGACGGACTGGAAGCCCGCGCTGATGACGTGCAATGGCACAACGCTCAGCAGCAGGTAGTCCTGGTATCCCACCGTCTGGTACAGGATGCAGTGGTCCACCCCGCCGATCTCGCACTGGAAGAGGCCGTCTGTGCCGCTCTCCCAGTCCCGGCGGAGCTGCTCTGCGGCGGCGTCATCCAGGTGGGCCGCCGCTTTTAAGTAGGTGAGGTAGTTGCGGAAGACGCTGCCGCCGGCCTGGGTGGAGAGCAGCACGTCTCCGTTGTCGTGGATCACAAAGCAGAGGGTCTGGCCATCGTAGGCGTCCACGTTCAGGGAGCTGGCCATGTCCTCGTTGTTGTACGCCACGGCGATGGCGTCATAGGAGAGATCACCCAGGGTGCGGCCCGGGGTGTACACGGCAAAGAGGGTCACCTCCAGCCCGCTGGGCAGCATCCCGCCCACCATCACGTTCTCCCCGCCCTCCAGCTGCTGCCAGGAGGCCTCGTCCAGGGAGAGACCCACATCAGAGCCGTCCGGCAGCACCGTGCTGCCGTCCCGGGAGAGAAAGTACAGGGAGGAGTAGCCCCACCGCCGCTGCTCCTGGTTGAGGTAGTCCAGGACCGTGTCGGTGCGGTCCTCCGTCTCCGCCAGCTCCAGGTAGGTCTCCCAGTCCTCCAGCAGCTGCCACTTGCGGTTGAGATAGCCCTGGAAGGAGCGATTCACCTGGCTGTACAGCTCCTCCAGGTGTCCGGTGCTGTCTGCAAAGATCCGCTGGGAGATGAAGTTGAAATAGGCGATGCCGATCACCGCGGTGAGGAGGATGACGGCGCACACCAATAGCGCGGGCAGATATTTTTTCGCCTGAATTCTCATATGCGCACTTCCTCCCCCCAGAGTCCCCGTCGGGCAATTGATTGTACAATAAAAATCCGATCCGTGCAATAGGCAATGATGCTAGGGGCCCTGCGGACAAGAATGTGTGAATGGGGCTATTTCCCGGCCGCCTCCCGGTCCAGAATCAGCTGCAGCAGGGCCTGGATGTCCACCGGCTTCATGAGGAAGGCGTCCATGCCGCTGTTCATGGCCCGCTCCCGCTCCTCGGAGGCCGCGTTGGCGGTGCAGGCGATGATAAAGGCGGTGCCGGCGTCCTCTCTGGGCAGGGCGCGGATGGCGGACGCCGCGGCGCAGCCGTCCATCCGGGGCATCAGGATGTCCATGAGGATCACCTGATACGTGCCGGGCTCTGAGGCGGCAAAGAGGTCCACCGCGGCCTGGCCGTCCTCCGCCAGGGCCACCGGGAAGCCCTCCGCCTCCAGAAGGTCCATCAGGATCTCCGCGTTCAGCTCGTTGTCCTCCGCCACCAGCACGCCGGGGCGGTTGGCCTGTTCCTCCCGTGCGGGGAGCGTGCGCTCTTCCGGCTGGTGCTCTGCCGGCTCCGCCAGGAAGGTGAAGGTGAAGATGCTGCCCTGGCCCAGGGCGCTGGTGAAGGTGATGTCCCCGCCCATGAGCAGGGCCAGCTTCCGGCTGATGGGCAGCCCCAGGCCGGTGCCCTGGTTGCCCTTGGACACGGTGTCCCGCTCCTGGGAGAAGGAGGAGAAGACCTGCTTCTGGAAGGCCTCGCTCATGCCCCGACCGGTGTCCTTCACCGTCACGATGGTCTGCACTTTGCCCCCGGACGCCTCTCGCTGGGAGACGGTGAGGAGGATGCGTCCGCCGTCCGGGGTGAACTTCATGGCGTTGTCCAGCAGCTGCAGGATCACCTGCTGCACCCGGTCTGCGTCCGCCTGCAGCCAGGGGTGCGGCAGGGTCCACTGGGTTTCGAAGGCGTGGTGCCGCCGTTCCATGCCATCCCGGGAGAGGGAGCAGGCGGTGGTGAGCAGCAGTTCCAAGTCCGTGGGGGCCAGCACCAGCTCCGTGTCCTCGTCCTGGAGACTGGACATGTCCAGCACATCGTTCACCAGCCGCTGGAGGTATCGGGCGGTGTGGTCCGATTGTCTCAAATAGCCCTGCAGCCTCTCCGGGTTCTGCAGGTTCTGGCCCATCAGGTAGTTCAGACCGATGAGGCCGTTCAGCGGGGTGCGGATCTCGTGGCTCATGGCGTTTAAGAACTGCCCCTTGGCCCGGCTGTCTGCCTGCTCCGCCAGGCTGCGCACCCGCAGGCGCAGGATCTGGATCACCAGGATCACGATGATCACCAGCGAGGCCGCCAGCACGAAGATGGCCAGGCGATAGTGGTACAGGGTGTCCGCGAGGTTGTATACATACTTGTTCTCTGCGATGGCCCGGATGGTGCAGCTGCCCACCTCGTCCTCGGTAAGGGAGGCGATGCCCCGGTTGAGCAGCTGGATCAGCATCTCGCCCTCCTCTTGGGTGGCGCCCTCCGCCCCGTTATAGGAGACCACGGCGGAGAAGCAGAGCTCGTCCGCCATGCCCAGCACCGGGATCACCTGCAGGTGGTTGTACATCGGCCGGGAGATCCAGTACTCCACCACGTACTGGTTCTGCATCATCAGGTCCACCTCGCCCCGGTTCACGGCATCGAAGCAGTCCGTGATGGAGTCGAAATCCACCAGGGTGAAGTTGGGGTAGCTCTCGTTCAGCACCTTGCGGAGGGTCTGGGAGCCGGTGGAGATGGCCACCGTGTGGTTGGCGCTGTAGCTGAACTCCAGGTCCTCCCGGGCCACCACCACCTTCCGGCTGGACAGGTATGGCTCACTGGTGAGGATGCCGTTGGCGTTCAAGTTCTCCTGGTTGTACTCCACGCTGGTGACGAGGTCCAGCCGCTGCTCGGTGAGGTACTGATAGGTGATCTGCCCCGCCGGCAGGGGGATGTACTCAAATTCCATGCCGCACCGCCGGGCGATGAGGTCCAGAATGTACCGGGTGATGCCCGCCAGATCCCCGCTGTCGTCCGAGAAGGACACCGGGATCCGGTCCTGGACAAAGCCCACCCGGAAGGGGCCGTGTTGTTCCAGAAAGGCCTGCTCCTCCGGGGTGCGCTCCACTTCAATGCCCCGGGCGGCCAGCGCCGGCGCCACGGCGCTGAGGAGCAGCAGGGTTGTGAGCGCGAGACAGAGCACGCGATTCAGGCAGGTTCGAACCATACCGATCATCCCTTTGAGCCGGTAAATTTGGAATAATATCCCCGGAAACCGTATACGGTCCCCATCATCCAGACTGCATTATAAATCAGGCCCGGGGAAGGTGTAAAGTGCGGTTTCTCACGGGAAATGCGCCGTTCTCACGGAAAAGAGCGGGAAAACGGGGATGGACATTTCCAGCTTCCATGGGGCAGGGAATGGCTGGAAGTGGTTTGGAAAAGTGCCGGGCGCAGCGGTGAGGACCGGGAGAGACCATGGATGCGCAGAGAAAGATGGAAAAATGGAGAAAACGGCAGGCTTATCTGCGCTTTGAACAGCTGAAACGGTCTGGACAATCCCTCTGGCGTGTGGTAGAATCTGAATGAAAATGGGTTGGTGTGCGCCGCGTGTTAGACCCCGCCCCGGGGCACGCGGCCGCCCGCCGCGCTTGTAGTACGATTTTCAGATTCTGCAATCTTAAATTTCACGATTTCTATAAGGAGGAGCGAACCATGACACTTCAGGAATGCTATGCAGGGATGGGCGCAGATTACCAGGAGGCCGTGGGCCGGCTGCGCAGTGAGCGGCTGATTCAGAAATTCGCCCTGAAATTCCTGGACGACGGCAGCTACAAGCTGCTGGTGGACAGCGTGGAGAGCGGCAACTGGCCGGAGGCCTTTCGGGCCGCCCACACCATCAAGGGCGTGTGCCAGAACCTGAGCTTTACACCTCTGGCGGAGTCCTCCTCCGCCCTCACCGAGGCCCTGCGCAACGGCAAGAGCCCCGAGGCAGATGCCCTCTACCTGCAGGTGCAGAAGGACTATGCCATGATCGTGGAGCACCTGAAGGCGTTCCAGGCCACACTCTGATCAAACCGCACCTGCCGGCTTCGAGCCGGCGGGAAGTACGCATCCGCCTGGGATGTTGGGAAAGGGGGAGACGGCGCTTCCGCCCTTCGCTTGCCTTGCGAGGGGGATTTCTGCGCCAGCACGGACATGCCGAAAGCACAGAACAAGCAGAAGAACGAACCGAAGAGCAAGAGAAGCGGACCGCCCCACCTGAAAAAGGGGATCGTCCTGGACCTGGTGGCGGCAGTGCTGCTGGTGTGCATTGTGGTCTCCTCCTTTGTGCGCTTCAACCGGACCAACACAGCGCTGGTGCTGGAGAACAACAGCGGCATCATCCAGGGGGTGAGCCAGGAGACCGCCCGGCGCCTGGAGGACACCTTGGGCCTCTACAAACGGAACCTGGACCTGCTGGCCCGCCTGGTGGGACTGGAGGACCTGCACCTGGAGGACAACCCCCAGATCCTGCTGCAGCTGGAGTCCTCCTACGCCTTTGACTACATCGAGTTCATCGATGCCAACGGGATGGACCACACCTCCACCGGGGACACGGCAGACCTCTCAGACCGGGCCCACTTCCAGGCGGCCATGGCAGGCAACTCCGGCATCACAGTGATCCGCAACTCCCGCATCACCCACGAGACCCTTCTGGTCTTCTACGCCCCGGTGACCCGCAACGGCGTCATCGATGGCGTGCTCTGCGGCATGATGCGGGGGGCCACCGTGCAGGCGATGCTCTCCACAGACACCTTTGACCTGGGCGGCAGCGCCTACCTCATGGAGCGCAACGGCGACATCATCGTCTCCAGCGAGGATGCCAACCCGGAGGGCAACCTGCTGGACGAGCTGCGGGACGAGAACCGGATGGAGTCCGCCGAGCTCCAGACCCTGGAGGACACCCTGGAAGAGGACAACAACGTGGACGAGGGCAGCTTCTACTACCCCGGCACCCACGGCATGGGCAGCGCCTTTGTGACGGTGGTGGCCGATGGCCAGTGGGCCCTGATGGAGACCTTCCCCTCCACCACCACCGCCACTATGGCGGAGCGGGCCAGCGCCCCGGGGGTGCGGCTGCTCACCGACCTCGCCATCGCGTTTCTCCTCTATGTGCTGTACATCATCATCAAGGGCCAGGTGGGCCGCCGCCAGCTGGTGACGGAGAAGGAGAAGATGTCCGACATCGTCTCCGCCGCCTCCGGGCTCTTCAGCCGCTTTGCCCATGTGGACTTTGAGAAGGACGCCTACGAGTACCTGGCAGACCAGACCGGCGGCGCCCCGGCGTCCGGGAAGTACTCGGACCTCATCCGCTACCTGGACAGCTGCTACGTGAACGAACAGGGGGAGGAGCCCATCTCCGTGAAGATCGCCCCGGCCTATGTGCAGGAGCACCTCACCCCGGACGTGCCCTATCTCCAGTTTGAGTACCAGATCAACATGAACGGCATCCGCTGGGAGAACGTCTCGGTGATCTGCCTGCGCCGCAGCGATGCCGGACAGCCGGTGGAGCTGCTCTACGCCATTCAGGACGTCTCCGCCCTGAAGGCCCAGGAGCTCCGGATCCGCCAGGCCCTGCAGAGCGCCACCGATGCCGCGGAGGCCGCCAACCGGGCCAAGTCCGACTTCCTGGCCCGCATGTCCCACGACATCCGCACCCCCATGAACGCCATCATGGGTATGACCGCCGTGGCCGCCATGTACAAGGACGACAAGGAGCGGCTGGAGGACTGCCTGAACAAGATCACCATCTCCAGCCGGCACCTCCTGGCCCTGATCAACGATGTGCTGGACATGTCCAAGATCGAGAGCGGCAAGGTCTCCCTGAACGAGGAGCCCTTCACCATGCCGGAGTTTGTGGACAGCGTGGACACCATCATCCGGGCCCAGGTCCAGAGCAAACAGCAGACTTTGAGATTGCAGATCACCGATGTGGTCCACGAGGCGGTGATCGGAGACAGCCTGCGGCTGCGCCAGGTGTTTGTGAACATCCTGGGCAACGCCGTGAAGTTTACCCCCGTGGGCGGCACCATTGGCCTCTCCATCCAGGAGGTGCCCTCCGCCATCCACGGCATGGCCCAGTACGTATTCCGCTTTGAGGACAACGGCATCGGCATGGACCAGGAATTCCTCAAGACCATCTTCGAGCCCTTCAGCCGCTCTGAGCGGCCGGAGAGTGCCAAGATCGAGGGTACCGGCCTCGGCATGTCCATCACCCGGAACATCATCCGCATGATGGAGGGAGACATCCAGGTGGAGAGTGAGCTGGGCAAGGGCACCGTGTTCACCGTCCAGCTGCCGCTGAAGCTCCAAGCTGAGGACGCCGAGGACATCAACGACCTGGCGGGCCTGCGGATCCTGGTGGCCGATGACGACCAGGACGCCGCCATCGCCACCGCCGAAATGCTGAAGGCCATTGGCACCCAGGTGGAGTGGGTGCTCAGCGGGGATGAGGCCGTGCGCCGCATCCAGGCGGTCCGGGGTACCCCGGAGGACTTCTCCGTGGTGATTCTGGATTGGCAGATGCCGGAGAAGGACGGCCTGGAGACCGCCCGGGCCATCCGGAACCAGGTGGGGAGCTCCGTGCCCATCGTCATCCTCTCCGCCTTCGACTGGTCTGACATCGAGCAGGAGGCCCGGGAGGCGGGGGTCCAGGCCTTCGTGGAGAAACCGCTGTTCCGCTCCCGGCTGATCTACGCCCTCCGGTCTGTCCTGGCCCAGGGCAGCATGGAGGGGGAGACCCCGGTGTCCGAGCTGGAGGAGGAGAACTTCACCGGCAAGCGGGTGCTGCTGGTGGAGGACAACAAGCTCAACCGGGAGATCGCCGTGGAGCTGCTGTCCAGCATCGACATCCAGGTGGAGGAGGCGGAGGACGGTGCCCAGGCGGTGAAAATGGTGGAGCAGGCGGAGCCCGGCCACTACGATCTCATCTTCATGGACGTGCAGATGCCCGTGATGAACGGCTACGAGGCCACCCGGGCCATCCGAAAGCTGGACCGGCCGGACGCCGCCACCTTACCTATCATCGCCATGACCGCCAACGCCTTTGCAGACGACATCCGGGAGGCCAAGGAGGCCGGCATGGACGGACACATCTCCAAGCCGGTGGAGATCCCCAAACTGGTGGAGACCCTGGAGAAGTGGCTGCGGGAGAAGCGGACCTGAGCGGTGGGGCCATATATTGATTGAAATTTGTACCCCCTATTTATACCCAGTATTTTGCACCCCGTGATCGAGGTGCGGCTCCGGAGAGAGAACCTGAGACTTCCCAAGCGGATGGCCGGCAACGGCCATCCGCTTTTGACTGCCTGGAATCCGTTGGGCGATGCAAAACTCCCTAGATTGTTGGAAATTTGTTACTCTTTTGAGAAGATTTCCGGGGTGCAATGTGGTATACTGCCGTATACCTAATCGAGACAGAGGGGGAACCTGCTTTGAAACATCGTAAGATCCTGGCCGCCCTTGCGGCCCTGTTGCTGCTGGCGGGCTGCGGCACCGCCGGGAATGCCAATCCCACCGCCATGCCGGTCCAGGCGGAACCTGTGGAGACGGCTGCACCTGAGACCCCGGTGCCCACCCCGGAGACAACGCCTGCTCCGGAGACCGATGTCCCAGAGGCGCCTGCCGTGGTTCCGGAGGAGCTCTGGACCTATTCAGACCACTACAGTGAAGAGGGGCCCCTGCAGGCCTGGGACGGGTACGGCGCCCTGCTGCCATACTTTGGCGCCATGGCCCGGATGGGCGAGGACAACCTGGACCCGTACACCCCGGCATATGGCCTCTGCACCTCCCGAGGCCAGCTGGTGACAGGCCCCCTCTATGTGGATCTGCGCTATGAGGCGGGTTTTCTGGTGCTGCTCCGCTTTGATGGCCAAACGACCTATACCACGCTGGCGGCCCAGGACGGCAGCTGGGTGGGGGAGGAGACGGCCAATTCGTTTGTGTGCGCCTATGACGGCGTTGCGGTGCTGAAGGACAGCGAAGGCGGTCTCTATTTCTGGAACAGCCGGGGCGAGCCGTTTCTCAGCGTCCCGGCGGAGCAGGTGGCGGATTATCTCCAGGACCTGCAGGAGAAGGATTGGTGGACCTTCAGCCCCCGCCTCATGGGCCTGCAGGACCACATCCTCTACGCCGTGCGCTACGTGGCAGGGGACCCATCTGCCACCACCTGGTTCTACCTGGACCTGAACAGCGGGGCAGTGCTGGAGACCCCGCCGGAGGGGTACCCGGAGACCGTGGAGCGGGCGGAGCAGGTGATCGAGACCATGCCCAATGGTCTGGACGGCTACGCGTGTTTTGACCCCTTCACCGGCACCAAGTACTACCGGTGCTATCTGGAGCAGGGGGTCCAGGTCTTTGATGCGGATCGCAATCCCCTCACCGGGGAAGATGCGTTCATACCCAATATCTTGGATTGCCCGGTGATGGACGGTTTGCTCATGGCGCCCTCTCCCTATTCCAGCGGCGGCCGCTACGCCCCTCTCTTTGACTGGGTGGATGTCTCCACCGGGGAACTGGTGTTCCGGTACAAGCCGGCGTGGGTGAATCCGTAGGGCGGGGAGAGACAAAGAGCCGGATGAGGTCTGGACTTGTTCTCTATGCCGCTCGCCCTGTGAATGGGACGCATGGTTCTATCTGGATCTGGAGACCGGTGAAGTGCTGGACACCTCACAACAATAGAAGGAGAGGGCGCGAACCTCCCTCGGATCATGCCCGATGGCATGGAAGGGTTTGAGGAGGTCCCAGCCCATGGATGGACGGCTTCCTGGCATCGGGAAAGAGCACTCCGGTGTGCACCAGAGTGCAAATAGCCGCTAGAGCAGATTCCTGCCCGAACGGCATCTATGTTGCGCGGGCGGCTTTTGCCGCCCGCGCTTCGATGACAGACCTTTTCAAACTGTTACAATTGACTCCAAATCTTTTCCATTTTGTATCCGGATTGAGAAGACTGTATCGCCCGTCTGCGGTACAATAGGCCCGTCCTCACAAGACGGGAGGGCGATGGCCCGGTGATTTCCGGGGCCCGACTCCCGTTGGAAGACGATGAAGGAGGGGACCCTGTCTGAGACAGCACAGAATCTGCGCGGGCCTTGTGAGCCTGCTGTTTGTATGCGCCTTACTCCTCACCGGCTGCAGTTCGGGGGAGGAGGCAGCGGGCTCTATCCCACCCGCCCCCATCGCGGCAATCCCCACGGAGACGGTACAGCCCAGCTCCCCCAAACTGGAGGGCGGCGACCCTGTCCTGACGCCTTCGGAGGACACAGAGCTTCCCATGGCGGACGTCGGTGCCGAGACCCCCACCCCGGAGCCCGCCGCGGCGGAGGAGACCTGGACCTATTGCGACCACTTCTGCGGCTCTGGCCCCCTGCAGGCCTGGGCCGGGTACGGGGCCCTGCTGCCCTATGTGGGTGTGATCACCCAGGCGCAGCGGGCCTATGAGCCGTACACCCCGCTGTATGGCCTCTGCACCCCTCGCGGCGAGCTGGTGACAGACCCCATCTACTGGGACATCTATTACGAGCACGGCTTTCTGGTGCTGGTCCGGTATGAGGACGGCGCCGTGTACACCACGGTGGCGGCCCAGGACGGCAGCTGGGTGGCCCAGGAGGTGCCCTACGGCTACTGCAAGGTCTTTGAGGACCTGGTGGTGCTCCAGGATGACGATGGCTGCCTGTACTGCTGGAACGGCGAGGGACAGCAGTTTGTCTCCTTCCCGGCAGATGTGTTCACCCCGTGGTACGGGAACGTCTTTGACAACGCCTCCTGGGGCGCCGTCTGGGTGCCCGGCCCCCGGATCGCCGGCCGCCAGGACCGGATCCTCTACGCCGCCTCCACCTTCTACCAGGGGGAGGCCCACGAGGAGAACCCCCTGTGGCTGTATCTGGACCTGGACACCGGCACGGTGCTGTCTACGCCGCCGGAGGGCTATCCCGCCACCCTGGAGGACATCGCCGGGGAGGACTACAAAGAACTGCCGGACGGCGAGGTGGGCTTTGCCTGCACCGATCCCTTTACCGGCACCCGATACTACAAGGCCTATGTGGAGATGGGCATCCGTCTCTATGACGCGGATGGGAACCTGCTCTCCGATCAGGTGTACCCAGCGGTGTCCTGGTGCTCCAGCCCGGTGCTGGGCGGGCTCACCGCGGTGCTCTCCCCCTTCGCCACAGACCCTTACGACTATGTCTTCGACTGGGTGGATCTCTCCACCGGCGCCGTGATCTTGCGCTATCCGCCGGAGCGGCAATATCAATAAAGTTACGGCCCAATTTAGGGCCAATCCTGAACGCCTGGATGGTGGTGTACGATGGGTAAAGTTCACCGGGACTTGGCGGTGCCGATCCCTGCCGGCGCGGTGGCATACCGCAACGGCCTGGTCTTTGACACCCTCAACGGGGACAAAGAGGTGATGCTGATCGGCTACGCCATCTCGAACACCGAGATGAATCCCAACCAGAACTACTTCCAGTTCCACCGGGAGGACTGGCTGGCCTATAACCCCGCGGGACAGGCCCGGCTGCGGCCGGACACCCTGGAGATCGGGCTGTATGCCGCCCTCCTGGGGGCCGCCCAGAAGACCGGTCTGCTGGAATCCCTCTATGAGGCCTTTGATTTTCCAGAGGCCAACGCCATCCTGGACTACGGCATGGCGGCCCTCCGGGGGGACTCCCCGGAGGACCTGGGAGACAGCGTCACCTTCCACGGCCCCATCTCCGCCGAGACCTGGTATGCGGACTTCTTCCAGAAAGCCGCCACCCCGGAGAGGGCACAGTCTGTGCTGGAGCGGTGGGTGCAGCGCATCCTTGCCCAGGGGGTGCACACGGTATCCCTGGGGGTCTTATCCGCCCCGATGGCAGGGGCCATCTGGGCGGTGGCGGCAGATGGGGCCGCCGCCGGGCTGCCGGTGATGTGCTTCCCCCTGGCGGAGGGCGCCGTCTGGACCGCGGTGCAGTGGTTCGGGGCGTACGGCATCCGGGTGCGGGACATCCTCTGGGAGGAGAAGACCCCGGGGCAGAGCCTGGACATCCCCTGGGCGCAGGTGTTGGACCCGTCTGAAGAGGCCTTTGGCCGGCTGCTGGAGCGGTATGGACAGGCCGTCCGGGAGGACATCCACAGCCGATTGGAGCGGGGGCTCTTCGGGACGGCGGGGGCGTATAGGCTCCCGGACGGCAAGACCCAGCGGGCCATGCTGCTCTACCGGCCGGTGCAGGGCGCCGTGGCCGCAACGGAGCTGCTGGAACGGGTACAGGAGACCGCGGAGGACCTGCAGGCACAGATCGCGGCCGGGGAGAACCCGGTGGTGCCGGCGGGGCTGGAGCCCTACCTGGCGCTGGTGCCCGGCGCCGATGGGGTAGAGGTGCAGATCCAGGAGGACACCCTGCAGGCCGCATACCGCCGGCAGGGGTACATCGGGCTGGCGGTCTCCCAGGACATGGATCCCCGGGAGGTGGCGGAGCTGCTCCGGGTGAAGGAGACGGCGGAGCGGGCCCTTGCGCTGATGCCGGAGGGCGATGCCAGCGCCGGCGGCATGCTCGTGGCCTGGATGATGGGTGTGCTGCAGGCGGTGGTGCGCCGCGCCTGCGAGGCCCACGGGCTGGCCTGGGGCGATGCGGTGCCGGCCCTGCGCCGGGTGCAGTATCACCTGAGCGGGCGGAGCTACCGGTGCGGGGAGGAGATCCCGGAGGCCGTGGTGGCGGCATTGAGAGAACTGGACATCACCCCGGAGATGCTCCAGGACTTCGCCCAGGAGGTGTCCCGGCGATACCAACAGGGCAACGGAACCCTGAGCCGGGTGTACCACAACCGGCTGCCCTGGAATCTGTCCAAACGGTATGATGAACCATCGGGCAGCGGGGGACAGGCCTCTGAGCGATCCCGGGGCGGCAGACCCAGGGGGAAGAAGGACTCCTATCAGCGGGTGCGCAGTACCCGGGAGCAGATGGAGAAGAAGCGGAGAGACAGCCCGCCGGACACAACGAAACAGAAATAGAAAGGCATCGAAATCAGAATCGGAGGAGGAACGGGACGTGCAGAAGATCAGCGGCATGTATTGGCCGGAGGAGAACAAGGCCTATGATCCCCAGGAGGACACAGCGCTCTGCAGCTGGGTGGAGAGCCTGCAGCGGGAGATCGCAGAGGACGAGATGCGCATCTTCGAGATCAAGTTCCACATGCTGATCCGCCAGACCCTGGTGGCCATCCTGCAGCGGATGCAGGCCACCGGCGCACCCTTTGAGGAGGAGCTGGGACAGCTGGGCTACGAGGCCTCTGCCAAGCAGGCGCTCCGGGCGGCGTATGCCGCCCTGCAGACCGGACCATACGGCAGAGCGCAGATCTCCCAGCCCACGCTGGTGCGGTTTGGCTGAGGGCATTTTTGAGAGAGTGAAAGGGCACCCGGTGCATGCGGTTGCATGCGCCGGGTGCCCTTTGATATGGATTGGCGATTGGATGGCGCTGGGTGCTCAGTCCAGGCCCACCGGGTACACGCCGGCGGCCAGGGCCTCGTCCCCGTAGGCCGGGTTCTCTGAGACCTCCCCCACGATGCGAAGCTCCACCGGGGAGTCCGGCAAGGGCTGCTCCTCCTGCAGCATGGGGAAGCGGAGGATGCCCCGGTCCTGCCAGAAGGGGTACAGGTCTACTTCGAAATAGCTGTCCTGGTACACCATGCAGTATGTGGCCTTGGCGAGGGGCCTGCGGTTGGGGTCCGCCTTGGCCTGGAGGGCCCGGTACTGCTCCTCGGTGAGGCGGCTGCAGATGGTCTCCCAGCGGTACGGGGAGAGCTGTTTGGCGGTGCGCTCAAAGTAGATGGTGTGCTCGCTGCAGGTGCGGGCATAGACCAGGTGGACATTGTTGCCCTCGCTGGGGAGGAAGGTCTCCACGAGGTCCGCCCTTCGGCAGAAGAAGTTGCGCTCCAGCCACTCCCGGTCCGGGTCCCGGACCAGGAAGCTCCGGCGGCACGCAGTATGGCCGGGCAGCCCCAGGAAGGTGGACACCTCCCGCACCAGCTGGTCCATCTTGGCGGGGAAGAAGGGATAGGAGGGGATCAGCCGGAAGTGGGGATGGCCCACCCAGGCGTTGAGGGTCTTGTTGTCCTGGGCCACCGCCTCCGCCGGGTTCTCGATCCGGGCGGTGTTGTTGGCCAGGGTATAGGCGCTCTCCACCCCTTTGGCCGCGGTTTCCAGGTGGAAGACGGCATCGTAGCGGTTACGGAGGGCCCCCTCGCTGGTGCCGAGATAGCCGGCCTGCTGGGCGAACTCTGCCTCGGTGATGTACGCCCGGCCGTCCAGGGCAGAGCGGTCCAGCACCAGCAGCACCTTGTTGGTGGGCATGGTGCGGGCGGCCCGCTCAAAGACCTTCTCCTTGTCCAGCTGCAGCTCCATCTGGCAGCCCTGGAAGTCCGGGGAGGTGCCGCAGGTCCACGGGGCCACCCCGCCGTTGATGAGATCGGTAGTGGTCTCCTGGATCACCAGTACGGTGTATCCCTGGGGGGCAAAGGCGTCCCGAATGCGGCGCAGGGCCTCGCCCTTGCCGGCGCATGGGCCTCCTGTGACTACGATCTTGGTAATTTCCACGTCCGTCCCTCTCCTCTATATACGCTATGTGTGGTCTCTCGGTGGGGCTTTGGGGCAGTCTGGGGTGTTCACTTGTCCTCTTGGGTCTCCTCCGGGTGTACGGTTACCAGGACCTTGGACACCCGGAGATCGTCCATGGCCAGCACGGTGACGGTGATATTCTCGTAGTTGAAGGTGTCTCCCGGCTGGGGGAAGCCCTCGAACATCTCCACGGTCCAGCCGCCCACCGTGACGGACTCGCTCTCCAGGTCGTCCTCATCCCAGTCCAGGAGCTCGCAGAACTCGCCCAGGGAGACGTCTCCGTCTATTTCATATTCGTGCTCCGAGCGCTCCACCACGTCCTGCTCCACCTCGTCCGTCTCGTCCCAGATCTCTCCTACGATCTGTTCCAATACGTCTTCCATGGTGATGAGGCCGATGGGGGTGCCGTAGTCGTCGACAACGATGGCCATGTGGGTCTTGCGCTGCTTCAGCATGGAGAGCACCGCCGGCAGCTTGATGGTCTTGTACACGAAACAGGGCTCCAGCAGGATAGACCGCAGATCCACCTCCGGGGTGTCCAGAAGGGCACGGTAATAGTGGTTCAGGTGGAGCACGCCCACCACCTTCTCGTGGTCCTCGTCAAAGACGGGGAGGCGGGAGTACGAACAGTTCTCGATGATCTTCCACCGCTCCTCAGGGCTGTCGTCCAGATCCAGGGACTCCATGTCCGTGCGGGGCGTCATGATCTCCTGGGCGGAGATCTCGGAGAAGTCCAGGGCGTTTTGCAGCAGTTCGGACTGGTCCTCATCGATGATGCCCTCGTCCTCCGAGGTCTCGATGAGGTTCACCAGCTCCTCCTCCGCCGCCTCGGCCTCCTCGTCCTCCCCCAGCTGCTCGCCCTTCAAGGGCGCGGTGATGAGGTTCACAAGGCCGCAGATCACGAAGGTGACGGGCTTCAGGATCACCATCAGGATGCGCAAGGGGCGGGCAACGCGCAGGGAGAAGTTCAGTGAGTCCCGGCGGGCCACGATCTTGGGCATGGTCTCGCCGAAGATCAGCACCAGGATGGTGAGCAGGATGCTGGCCACCGAGGTGAAGAGGTCCTGCCGTTGGGCGGTGGCACTCTCTCCCGCCGCCCACAGGGCCAGCAGCGTCATGACGCTGGAGGAGGAGATGTTCACCAGGTTGTTGCCGATGAGAATGGCAGACAGCGCCACATCGAAGTGGTCTGCGATGTATGTGGCCCATGGGGCGGCCGGGTTCTGGCTGGCCTCCAGGCGGGTGCGGTTCAGGGCGGAATAGGCGATCTCGGAGCCGGAGAAGAAGGCGGAGAAGCAGAGCAGCACGAGAATGGCCGCGGAATAGAGCAGGGGAATCATCATTTCTGCGGCGCCTCCTCTCGGACGATCCGAAGGGTGAGGATCCGCCGTTTGTCCATGCGCAGCACCGTGAGCTTCAGGTTCTCATACTGGAAGGAGTCCCCCTCGTGGGGGATGGTGTCGAAGGCGGCGTAGGCCAGGCCAACCAGGGTCTTGTGCGCCACCTCGTCCTCATCGTAGTCCTCGATGCCCAGCCGGTCCAGCACATCGTCCAGGTTCATGGAGGCGTCCACGTCAAAGGTGTTCTCATCCACCTGGACGAAGCTCTCTTTCACCTCATCGTCCTCGTCCCAGATGTCTCCCACCAGCTCTTCCAGCACGTCCTCCACCGTGACGATGCCCTCCATGCCGCCGTAGTCGTCCGTGACAACCGCCATGGACACCTTGCGCCGGTTCATCACCTGCAGCAGGTCTCCCGCCTCGGTGCTCTCGTGGATGAAGAAGGGGGGATCCATCACGGCGCGAAGGTCTGTGTTTTCCTTCTGCTCCAGATAGGCCTTGACGTACTTGCGGGTGGAGAGGATGCCCACCACGTTGTCTATGGATTCATGGTACACCGGGATGCGGGAGTGGCGGATCTTCCGGATGCAGTCCAGAACCTCCTCCACCGAGGCCTCATCGTCTATGGCCTCCACGTCCACCCGGACGGTGAGGATGTCCGCCGCGGTGTGGTTTCCAAAGCTCAGGGCGGACTGTACCAGCTCGCCCTTCTCGGACTCTAGGCTGCCCTCCTCGGCGATGTTTTCCACCATGTCGTAGAACTCGTCTTCTGTGACGGTGTCCTCGCCGCCCACTAATTTAGCCGCCCCGTTGCCGATGGCGGTGAGCAGGTACGAGAAGGGGGTACAGATGCGCATAAATAGGATCAGGGATCCGGCGATGGTCTGAGAGAAGTGTTCCGAGTATTTCTTGGCGATGTTTTTCGGCAGAAGCTCCGCAAAGAAGAAAACTATCACCGTGAGCACGAGGGTGGTGGCTGCCACCGCGCTGGTGCCCCAGATTCGGGTTGCCAGCACCGTAGTGATAGAGGAGGCCAGAATATGAGAGAGATTGTTGCCGATGAGAATGGTGGAGAGGGCCTTGTCGAAATGGTCCAGGATGTATTGGACGTTCTTGGCGCCCCGGTCTCCCCGATCGGCCAACAGACGGATGCGGATTTTATTGACGGAACTGAGGGCGATCTCGCTGGAGGCGAAGTATGCGCCCATGACCAACAGTGCGAAAATGAGGAGGAGTGATAACCAACTGTCCTCGGGCATGTCTATGATCACCTGAGCCTTTTTATGGATTTTCCCTCATTATACCGAATCCATAGGGGGCTGTCAACCGGTTTCTAAGCGAGTGTGAGAATTTGTTGGGCCCTCTGGAGTGCAGAAAGACAGCTTGCGTAGGTGAGCTGTGTGGGCAAAAAATGGAATTTCTTGCTGGTTGCATTGCAGGAAGCAATTTGGAAAAATGATTTGTGCAGCAATATATGAAAACGCTATCGTGGAGATGGATTGCTTCCCTGGTATTGCAGCAGGACGCATTTGCCGCGGCTCCGGGCAGACAGGCATGGTATGTCCTATGGTCTGGCCCTGCGCCTCCCCGCGGCGATTTTGCCGAATTGCCCGGAAACCCGTTGCCCTTTCCTAGGTCTTGTGATAGTATGGGTAGACCGGACCGGGGAGACCGCCCAGGCCAGTGCGCCGGAAGTGGGCCGGACTCCGTACCGAAATGATGCTTCACGGCAGGCTTTTTGCGGGCCGTGCCATGCCGAAAACTGAAACGAATAGGGGAGACAGAGTTGAACACAAAGGAGATCAACGAGATCCGCCGCCGCTGGGTGCCGGACAAGAACGCGGTTGGCCACATCTATGGCTGCTACGTGAGTCCCACCCGCGAGGTGATTGCCGATATTGACGAGCCGCTGTCCCTGATGAACGAGGACGAGAAGGAGAAGTATCTGGGCTTTCTGAAGAAGTGCCTCTCCGGCACCTTGGGGAAGAACCTCATCGACATCGTCTTCTCCACCCAGCAGGTGATGGAGGGGGAGGAGCACAAGATGCTCATGGCCCTCCGGGAGACCAAGTTGGAGAACGGCGAGCTCCGCCGCTCCTTCTACCAGCAGGTGATCGACCACCTGGACATGGACGGGGTGGGTTACCTGCTTCTCATGGCTTTTGACACCTACGATGTGCCCCACAAGGGGAAGGACGGCAGCTTTTCCAGCGATGAGGGAGACCAGGTCTTCAACTACTTCATGTGCGCCATCTGCCCGGTGAAGGAGAACAAGCCGTTTCTCACCTACTTCCCCGGGGACAATGAGTTCCACTTTGCCGGCGGCACCAGCGTGCAGGCGCCGGACCTGGGATTCCTCTTCCCCGCCTTTGACGACCGGGCCACCAACATCTATAACGTCCTCTACTACACCAGAAAGCCCGGAGACCTCCACCAGGACTTCATCGATGCCATCTTCCATGTGGATGCCCCGATGTCCGCCGAGGAGCAGAAGGAGGCCTTCCAGAGCTGTCTCCTCGAGGCCCTGAACGATGAGTGCAGCCTGGATGTGGTGCAGGCAGTCCATGAGCAGCTCACCACCCGGATCAACGAGCACAAGGACAGCAAGTCTCCGGAGCCTCTCAAGATGACCTCCAGCCAGATCGGTGCCATCCTCCGGGATTGCCAGGTCCCCGAGGAGTGCATCGAGGTATTTGAGGAGAAGTGCAGCGAGCAGTTTGGCGAATCTGCCACCCTGACGCCGGCCAACCTCATCAACCCCGGTAAGTTCGTGGTGCAAACCGAGCAGGCCACTGTGGCTGTGGACCCCGCCCACAGCTTCATGGTGGAGACACGGGTGATCGATGGCAGACCGTACATCCTGATCCCCGCGGACGCCGATGTAGAGGTGAACGGGATGTCCGTGAAGGTAGTGGTGCAAGACTCTGAGACTCTATCCCAAATATCCGACAACTTCTAGTCCAAAGCAGAGCGTGCGAAAAGGCCCTGCTGTTCTCCAAAAGGAGAGCAGCAGGGCCTTTTTCTGCCTTTTTTGGGGCAAAAAAGTGATCTGAATTGGGACATAGGTGTGTGCAAGAAATATCAATATCACAGTTAATATTCTGGTGGATGAGCAGAAATGTCATAGAGTATTTGACTCTGAGACGCGAGACGCGGAGCTGGTACAAGCAGGATGATAGCACTATTTCCTTACAAATGCAAGAGGAAAAGGAAAGAAAATTCGAACGGAGGAGCGAAAAGGATTTGGGTATTGTAGCCAAATGAAGATTAAATAGGAAACATGATCGATCTAAAGACGCTGCTGCTAGGTTAACGCCGTCAAATGCGCCGTCAAAATGAGAGCTGGCCCATCTAAAATGTGTATTTAATGGGAGGACAATATTGAGAAATAGCGGCTTTGTTACTGAAGAATGTCCACGGTGTGAGGACAAAACTTGGTGAGTTGTTCTTGTGAAAATGCACTGAAACAAGAGTTATGCGCCGTCAAATGCGCCGTCAGAAACATTGAAAATGAACTATTTTGGCGAGAATACTTGGAAAAAGCACTGATATGAATAAAAATCACAACATAAAAATAGGTAAACCACGGAGTCAAATACTTCACGACAGCAAATCACAATCATGGAAACTATTGAATAGATAATTGCAATGTTACAGAAGGAGGTGATCCAAATGGATTCGATATTGCACGTTAGTACGTTATATTATAACACTGTGGTGTTAGACATTGCGGCGAAAGAAGCAGGGATATCAACGATCCAAGCGAGGCGACTCACGGAGTTCTTAACAGCTGGTACCATTGAGTCACTGTCGAGATCTCTGTTCCGGGGAAAGCCGTATAGTGAGATGATTGTCTACACCGCACGGGCTAGTCCTGAGGAACTGATCAGTCAACAAGCGAAGTCCTTTCAAACAATGGCCGATGCCCTGGGCGAATAGCCCGGGCAATGCGAACAGCTTCCTGGGGGAGGTTATATGAAAATGGTAAAAGTGTTAGTGGGCGGCTTTGCCCAAGCAAACAAGACCGGAGTGCAGCTGATCCGCGGCTGCCTCATGCTGCTGCTCTGCGCAGTACTGTTGTTCACGTTCATTCCCATGAACGCGATGGCCAGCGAGTCTGAGGTTGGGGTAGGCAAGACTGTTGAGACCGGTGAACCCGATTACAAAGACAGGCATATCGATGTGTCTATGGACGTAGAGACATCTGATACGGGGTATGTGAAGTACGGTGAGACAGTTGTTTACACCGTGACATGGACATTCAAGGATGAGTGCACCATCGACTTTACCTATGAGGTCGGTGATGGGGTAGAGATCGATTCCGCGTATTTCGTTGATAAAGATACCAGGACCGTTGAGAGCGTAAAGTTCGATGGGGCTAAGGCAACATGGACATCCAGTGGCGAATTAGGTGATGACTCGATAACGGTAGCGATCAAGTGCACCATCGGTGGCTATGAGTTAGCAAAAGAGTCTGTAGGGGAACTGGATAATCATTTGTCTGTGAAGGTGAGCCCTGCGGGAGAGGACAAGTACTCTGTTGGATTGTTGCTCAATACGGGTATTGAGAAATGCATAGAGAAGACGGCTCATGAAAAAGGATCTGCTTGGAAGGAATCGGAAGAGATACCTTTCACAATTGAATGGTATAACTGGACAGGTGAAAAAGCCGAGAAAGTAGTCATAGAGGATAAGCTGGACCCGGGACTTGATTACATTCCAGAGGAAGAGGAAGAGTACAAAGACGATGGTGGGACCTTCTACTATGATGAAAAGACGCGTATTTTGACGTGGACATTCACTGACGTTGAAAACGGCGCAGGCGGTACGATTGACTTTAACTTAAAATTAAACGAAATAGGTACACGCGGCGTGGCGCCGAAGAACACAGCTGTCATCAAGATTGGCGGAGAAAAGCTGGAAAGCGAGACAATCCCGCAGGTTGAAGTGCAGGCGCCCAAAAAGATTCTGATGTCCGATGAGGATGTCAAAGTGGGAGATCTGGTTGTATTTGATATCACAGGATGGGTTGCAGACGAAGACTACTGCCGCATTGTCGATACGCTGGACAAGCGATTGACCTATGTGAGCAGCTATGTGGTCGGGACATCGATCAAGGTAGAGACCAAAGAATTAGCGGATGGTAGCACTGAATTAACGTGGATTCTGAACGAACTTCACCTTGGGGATTCCTTCGCAATTCACGTTGAGACAAGAGTAAATGATAAGGCATTGGCTGAAGATACCATAAAGAATAAAGCACATATGGGCTATGGTATGAATAGTGGAGTAGAGTATGGCGAAGGTGTTGATACCGATGAGATAGAGGTCCATGTGATTGGAGATCGTACGCTTGTCGTCTCCAAACGGGTTACCGGAACGGATGCAGATCTCAACAAGCAATTCCATTTCACGGTCACGGTGGATAACACGAAGCTAAGCGGAGACTATGGCGTGACGTTCCACCAAGGTAAGGCGGAGTTTGATCTGCGTGATGGGGAACGCATTGAGATCAAAGACCTTCCGGATGGCACGCAGTACACCATTCAGGAGGACCCTGTTGATGGCTACACCACCACTGTCTCAGTAGATGGGACAATCAGCGCCGGAAGCACCGCAAAAGGTGAGATTGACTCGGACGGGGGAAAAGTCCGATTTGTGAACCACCATGGTGTCGGCCATCTGATGGTGTCCAACCAGATCAAGGGGGCCGGAGCAGATCCCAGCAAGGAATTCCATTTCTCGGTGCAGCTCGATGATCTATCGGTCAACGGAGCGTATGGGGACCTCAACTTCACCAACGGCTATGGGGAGTTCACCCTGTCCGATGGAGAGTATGTGATCATCACAGACCTGCCAGACGGCGTGGAGTACACTGTCACGGAGCAAGACGCGAACCGAGACGGGTATACCACCACCTCTGGGGACACGGAGGGATACATAGACGCAGATCAGTTTGCCCGGGTATCGTTCGTCAACGACAAGCCGGCTGCGCCCACACTTGTCATCTCCAAACGGGTCACCGGAACGGATGCAGACCTCAACAGGCAATTCCACTTCACGGTCACGGTGGATGACACGAAGCTAAGCGGAGACTATGGCGTGACGTTCCACCAAGGTAAGGCGGAGTTTGCTCTGCGTGATGGGGAACACATCGAGATCAGAGACCTTCCGGTTGGTACGAAGTACACCATTCAAGAGGACCCTGCTGAAGGCTACACTACCACTGTCTCAGTGGATGGGGAAATCAATGCCGGGTGCACTGCAAAAGGTGAGATTGACTCGGACGGGGGAACAGTCCGATTTGTGAACCACAATGGTGTCGGCCATCTGATGGTGTCCAACCAGATCAAGGGTGCCGGAGCAGATCCCAGCAAGGAATTCCACTTTTCGGTGCAGCTTGATGATCGTTCGGTCAACGGAACGTATGGGGACCTCGAATTCACCGATGGCTATGGGGAGTTTACCCTGTCCGATGGAGAGTATGTGATCATCACAGACCTGCCAGACGGCGTGAAGTACACTGTCACGGAGCAAGACGCGAACCAAGACGGGTATACCACCACCTCTGGGGACCTCAAATTCACCGATGGCTATGGGGAGTTCACCCTGTCCGATGGAGAGTATGTGACAGACCTGCCAGACGGCGTGGGGTACACTGCCACGGAGCAAGACGCGAACCAAGACGGGTATACCACCACCTCTGGGGACGTTAAGGGGTACATAGAGGCAGACCAATTTGCCCGGGTAGCGTTCGTCAACGAGAAGCCGGCTACGCCCTCGCTTGTCGTCTCCAAACGGGTCACCGGAACGGATGCGGACCCCAACAGGCAATTCCATTTCACGGTCACGGTGGATGACACGAAGCTAAGCGGAGACTATGGCGTGACGTTCGACCAAGGTAAGGCGGAGTTTGATCTGCGTGATGGGGAATACATCGAGATCAAAGACCTTCCGGCTGGCACGAAGTACACCATTCAAGAGGACTCTGCTGATGGCTACACCACCACTGTCTCGGTGGATGGGGAAATCAATGCCGGGAGCACCGCAAAGGGTGAGATTGACTCGGACGGGGGAACAGTCCGATTTGTGAACCACCACAATGGCAACGGCGATCTGATGGTATCCAACCAGATCAAGGGTGCCGGAGCAGATCCCAGCAAGGAATTCCATTTCTCGGTGCGGCTTGATGATCGGTCGGTCAACGGAGCGTATGGGGACCTCAACTTCATCGATGGCTATGGGGGGTTCACCCTGTCCGATGGAGAGTATGTGATCATCACAGACCTGCCAGATGGCGTGGAGTACACTGTCACGGAGCAAGACGCGAACCAAGACGGGTATACCACCACCTCTGAGAACACGGAGGGATACATAGACGCAGATCAGTTTGCCCGGGTATCGTTCGTCAACGACAAGCCGGCTACGCCCACAAAGGAGCTCCTGAACGTTGCGGACGGAGACGCAGTGGCGCCGGGAGACCACCTGACGTACCGGATCTCCTGGTATAACGACCGCGGCGCTGCGGCGAATGTAGAGATCACAGACACCCTGGATCCGAATGTAGTGTATGTGAGCTCCAGCAATGGCGGTGTGTACAATCCTAGGACCCGTACTGTCAGCTGGCACCTGAGAAACCAGCCTGCAGGTCAAAGGGGCAGCGTCACGCTGGAGGTCCAGGTGGCGGAGAGTGCCCTGGAGGCGGGAGAAGTTACAAACCAGGCTGCGGTGCAGGTAGGCAATGCCTCTGAGCAGGAGACAGAGCTGGTGGAAGTTCCGATAGCGGAGAGGCCCCAAAAGACGCTGCTGTATCCCGAGAGCGGTACTGCCGTCTCGGAGGGAGACCAGATCGGCTACAGCATCAGCTGGTTCAACCCCAAGAAGGACGGCTCGAGGGTTGTCATCAAGGACGTGCTGGACAAGGGCGTGGACTTTGTCAGCGCCAGCAACGGAGGAACCTATAATCCCGCAACCCGTACCGTGACATGGACCTTGAGCCCCCGCCTCACGGAGGCAAAGGGCAGCGTCACACTGGTGGTGGCGGTAAATGAAAGGGCGTTGCAAGAGCGCCTGATTACAAACCAGGCAGAAGTGCGTGTTGGCACCGGCACAGCCCAGAAGACCGAAGAGGTAGAGGTACCGGTGGCGGAGAAGCCCCACAAGACGTTGATGTACCCCGAGAGCGGTACCGCCGTCACGGTGGAAGACCGGATCGGCTACAGTATCAGCTGGTACAACGGGAGTGAAAACAGCGCCAGAGTTGTCATCACGGACGTTCTGGACAAGGGCGTGGACTTTATAAGCGCCAGCAACGGAGGAACCTATGATTCTGCAACCCGTACCGTGACCTGGATCCTGCAGAACCGGCAGCCCGGTTCCAGCGGCAAGGTCTCGTTGGTCGTGGCAGTGAATGAAAAGGCGTTGGAAGAGCACCTGATTACAAACCAGGCGGACGTGAGGGTTGGTACTGGAACGGCTCAGAAGACCGAAACGGTAGAGGTACCGGTAGCGGAGAAGCCCCACAAGACGCTGCTGTATCCGGAGACCGGTAAAGCTGCTGCAGTTGGGGAAGAGATCGGCTACAGCATCAGCTGGTACAACGGCGGTGAGGACAGCGCTAGAGTTGTCATCACGGACGTTCTGGACGAGGGCGTGGACTTTGTAAGCGCCAGCAACGGAGGAACCTATAATTCCGCAACCCGTACCGTGACCTGGGACCTGCAGAACCGGCAGCCCGGTTCCAGCGGCAAGGTCTCGCTGGTCGTGGCAGTGAATGAAAAGGCGTTGGAAGAGCACCTGATCACAAACCAGGCGGACGTGAGGGTTGGTACTGGAACGGCTCAGAAGACCGATACGGTAGAGGTACCAGTAGCGGAGAAACCCCACAAGACGCTGCTGTACCCGGAGACCGGTAAAGCTGCTGCAGTTGGGGAAGAGATCGGCTACAGCATCAGCTGGTACAACAACAGCGAGGACAGTGCCAGAGTTGTCATCACGGATCCCCTGGACGAGGGCGTGGACTTTGTAAGCGCCAGCAACGGAGGAACCTATAATTCCGCAACCCGTACCGTGACCTGGGACCTGCAGAACCGGCCGTCCGGTTCCAGCGGCAAGGTCTCGTTGGTCGTGGCAGTGAATGAAAAGGCGTTGGAAGAACACCTGGTCACAAACCAGGCAGACGTGCGGGTGGGGACGGACCCATCCCAGAAGACCGAAGTGGTATCGGTACAGGTGGGAGACGGTCCGCACAAGAAACTGCTGTACCCGGAGCAGGACACCATCGTGCCGGAGGGCGGAGAGATCCGCTACAGCATCAGCTGGTACAACAACCGCGGCGATGGCGCGAAGGTTACCATCACGGATCCGCTGGATGACGGCGTGGACTTTGTCAGCGCCAGCAACGGCGGCATCTACAACCCCGATACCCATACCGTGACCTGGATGCTGGATCAGCAGAAGACCGGAGCCAGCGGCGCCGTTACCCTGACGGTTCAGGTGAACGAGAAGGCCCTGCAGCAAGGCAGCGTGTTGAACAAGGCCACAGTCCAGATCAACGGTGAGGCAGCGGCAGAGACCGAGACCGTGACTGTGCGCACGGATACCGAGGAGCCGCACAAGAAGCTGATCTCCCCGGCAGAGGGAACCTCGGTACAGGTGGGCTCTGTCCTCACATACCAGATTACCTGGCGCAATGTGAGCGGCACCGCAGCGGTCATCGAGGACGCCCTGGACAGCGGGGTGGACTTTGTCCGCGCATCCGGCGGCGTTTACGATGCCGGTACCCATACTGTGACCTGGGACATCGCCGAGCAGACGCCCGGCACGGTGAACACGCTTACCATCACGGTGCGGGTGAATTCGTTCGCAGCAGCCATTGGCAAGGTGAACAACCAGGCATCGGTGAATGTGGACGGCACAGTGAAGAAGACGGAGACGGTAACGGTGCCGGTGGAGCGGGAGATAATCGCGCAGCCGGTGCAGCCCGTAAAAGAGGAGATTGAACCGGGAGAGGGTCTGGCCGTGGAGATCGGCGAGATGATCTCTTATAACATCACCTGGAAAAATCAGTCGAATTCGGATGACACCGTCATCGTTCGGGATACCCTGGAATCTGGGGTGGAATATGTCAGTGCCTCTTCAGGCGGTGTCTATGACCCATCTACCAGGACGGTGACCTGGACCATCACAGGCCAGAAGGCCGATACCGAGGGATCGGTGTCGCTGGTGGTGCGGGTGGCGGCCGGTGCTGCAGCCAGCGGTAAGGTTGCCAACCGTGCAACAGTACAGGTGGGGGACGCGCCATCTCAGAGCACGAACACCGTGGAGAACCCGCTGAAGACCGGTTCGCTGACCGTCTCGAAGTATGCGGCGGGAAACACCGGTGAGGCAGACCGCGCCTGGAGCTTTATCATCACGCTGGACGACACCGCGGTGAACGGAAAATTCGGTGCGCTCACATTCGTACACGGACAGGCGCAATTCACCCTCAAACACGGCGAAAAGGTCCAGATCAGTGGCATCCCGGCTGGACTGAGCTATACCATAAGAGAAGTTGAGGCCAACCAAGACGAGTACAGAACCCGCTCCCGCAATGCAAGCGGCGTCATCGGAGCAGACAAGGATATCCCTGTGACGTTCATCAACAGCCGCGGCGCTGAGGCGGAGACAAATACCACCGGGTCCATGGCGGTGCGCAAGCTTGTGACCGGCAACCTGGGAGACCAGAATCGAGAGTTCCACTTCAAAGTGGTGCTTTCGGATACCGGCCTCAGTGGCTGGTATGGTGATATGGAGTTCACGAACGGTGTGGCGCAGTTCACCTTACACAGCGGCGAACACCTGTGGGCGAGATACCTGCCGGTGGGGACAAGCTATACCGTGATGGAAACCGAGGCAGACCAGGAAGGATACTGGACGATCGTAAGCGGCAACGAAGGCGTCATCTACGGGATCAGCCGGTTGGAGGCACGCTTCCAGAACCATAAGGGAGACTGGCTGCCGGAGTATGACGATCCGTGGGAAGATCTACCCGATCCGGATGTGCCGCAGGCCGATATCCCCGACTATCCTGAGCAGCAGGATGTTCCGCCGGCAACGGGGGAACAGTGGGTTATCTTGCTCTGGATTGTTCTGATGGCGGCATCCGCCCTTGGCCTTACTGCGGTCCTGACAGGGAAGCGCAGAGGCAAGTGACGGACAGAGAGTATCTCTTAGGACCACAAGCAAAACAGTGGTGACGACATAGCGGCTTAGAATGCACATGTAGCTGGTGGATCAACGCATCAAGACCAGCCAACCATGCGCAAGCATGGTTGGCTGGTTGAGATCCGGATCCGGATCATTCTGAGTTTATTGCTACTGCGGTGGCAAGAGATGATATGAAGCAGGCGTGCTGGCAATATTTGATGAGACGAAACGAACAATAAGAGAGTTCCTTGAAAGAAAATAGTTAAATCAATTTATTGGCCTTTAAATTTGCAGGAAGGACTTGACTCTGCCAAGCGCCAAGAGTATAATAAGAGAGAATAGAAATGAGCAACCTCCGAAACATCAAAGACACAGTATTCACAACCTTATTTAAAGACAAAGAAAAGGTTTTAGAGCTGTACCGTGTATTATGCCCGGAAGATACCACAGTAACTGTAGACGATATTGAGATCGTGACAATCGAGCGTGTCCTGTCTACCGGGTTGAAAAATGACCTGTGCTTCACCGTAAGAAAGAAGAAAATCATATTTGTTGAGGCACAAAGTTCATACAATCCGAACATGCCTTTTCGGCTGCTTTTCTATTACAGCGAAGTCATGAAATTCCTGATCCTTGGCGATGAACATGGTTCTGGAGCCAAGGTCAATATCTATGGCGAACAGCGTGTTAAATTGCCTTCACCTGAATTCTATGTCATTTATACAGGTAAACGGCAATCTGAAGAAATCTTATCGCTAAACGACTTGTTTGTAATGCCAACGAGTTCTAAATTAAACCTAGAAACGAAAGTATTATGGACTGGAAATGATGAAGGTGATATCATTAGCCAATACATATGCTTTTGCAATATCGCCAATGATACAATTGCTGAACACACAAAAGACATCGAATCTAAAGCTACCAACTATAAGGATGCTTTGAAAAAAGCTGCAGAGGAAACGGTGGAGACCTGTATTCAGAAAGATGTTCTGAAAGAATTCATGATCAAAAGAAAGGATGAATTGATTTCTATGCTGGACATACTGTTTAGTGAAGAATATGAGCGGAATATGCGTGAGAAGTACCTTGTCGATACCGCTGAGGCAAGAGGCGAGACAAGAGCCTTTGAGGCGGTACCTAACATTCTGGATGAGGTTCTCGATGGCTTGAGTGACGATTATATCAGCAGCAAATATAATATCGATGTCAAAAGTGTCCAACAGATCCGTGCACGTATGAATAGGTGAGTGCGCTAAGTATATCAGTCACTTTATTCGCACGCACGGAGACAAATACTACCGGGTCCACGGCGGTTCGCATGCTCGTGACCGGCAACCTGGGAGACCAGAATCGAGAGTTCCACTTCAAAGTGATGCTTTCGGATACCGGCCTCAACGAAAAGTATTTATGGACTGAAAATGATGAAGGTGATATCATTAGCCAATATATATGTTTTTGTAATATCACCAATGATAAAAATAACGAACATACAATAAATATTAAATCAAAAAATACCGAATATAAAGATGCTTTGAAAAAAGCTGCAGAGGAAACGGTGAAGACATGTATTCAGAAAGACATTCTGAAAGAATTCATGATAAAAAGAAAGAGAGTGATTACTGCATTGAGCGTACTATTTAGTGAGGAATACGAGAGAAAAATGCGTGAGATAGACGCCGAGGCAAGGGGCGAGACAAGAGCCTTTGAGGCGGTACCTAACATTCTGGATGGGATTCTTGATGGCTTGAGCGACGATTATATCAGCAGCAAATATAATATCGATGTCAAAAGTGTCCAACAAATCCGCGCACGTATGAACAGGTGAGTGCGCTAAGTGTCTCAGCCACTTTACTCATGAGCACGGAGACAAATGCCACCGGGTCCACAGCTGTGCGCAAGCTTGTGACCGGCAACCTGGGAGACCAGAATCGAGAGTTCCACTTCAAAACGGTGCTTTCGGATACCGGCATCAATGGCTGGTCTGGCGATATGGAGTTCACAAACGGTGTGGCGCAGTTCTCCTTACACAGCGGGGAACACCTGTGGGCGAGATACCTGCCGGTGGGGACAAGCTATACCGTGACGGAAACCGAGGCAGACCAGGAAGGATACTGGACGATCGTAAGCGGCAACGAAGGCGTCATCTACGGAATCAGCCGGTTGGAGGCACGCTTCCAGAACCAAAAGGGAGACTGGCTGCCGGAGTATGACGATCCGTGGGAAGATCTTCCCGATCCGGATGTGCCGCAGGCCGACATCCCCGACTATCCTGAGCAGCAGGATGTTCCATCGGCAACAGGGGAACAGTGGGTTGTCTTGCTCTGGATTGTTCTGATGGCGGCATCCGCCCTGGGCCTTACTGCGGTCCTGACAGGGAAGCGCAGAGGAACATTAGACGATAGATAGAGGCATAGGGCACGCGCAAGCGAATGAACAGTAGGCTACAAGACTGAAATTGTAGAAGACACACATATTGTGATATCGTGTGCATGACCTGCCTGACAGAAGCATTGCGTCAGTCAGTCAGCTGCACCTTTGCGGCTGACTGACAAATTATAAAAATAATATTGAGATTAAAGGCGTGTGGACAAAAATGGATATGAGGTAAAAATTTGAAGAGAAAACATCTTGCCAAGCTGATGCATCTCGTGTATAATCAGAGGTGCAAATCAGTATCCGAGCCTCTGACTCTAGCGAGTGGAAATACCTTTGCCCATGCGCCAGAAGGAGTAAGCTATGGCGATAGACGATGAGCACGACCAGAATAGACAGCCGGGGATTCTCCCTCTGAAGAGAAAGATGACAAGATAGAAGAGAAGAATGACGAGATAGGTTCGGAAGAAAAAGGAAGTAGTCTAGTCGATCTGTGCCTGAAAGAGTACCTCTCTGATAAAGAACGGCTTGCTGATTTTTTGAATAACACGGTTTTGAAGGGCAAGTACACTATTGATTCCAATAACATTGTTTTTCTTGAGCGAGAACTGAATATTCTCGATGAGCACGGTGCGAGGCAGGAACGTCGAGATATTGTTATTGGAATTCTGAATTCAAAGAACAAGAAAAAATACGATATGATTATAAATATAGAGGGGCAGGGTCACGTTGATTTTGGCATGGCTTTCCGCATGGCTGACTATGCTATTACAGACTGCAGGAAGTTGCTGATTCTAAAACAACAGGAGCGTTTTAAGATCAGGCATAGAAAATGGGAAAGACCTGAATCCGCAAAGTTTTAGGTCCGCCTAAACCTTGCAGTTCAGGTACAGTCTAGTATCGTGTGCCAAGCATATTTAGCTTTATTTAGTGTAATGCTATCGTTATGCTAGTTTCAAACGCTATAATACACGCGGGACAACCCGGGAGCGAACTGATGTTGACACATCGCGCTCCCGGGTTTACTATTGGAGATGGGGTGATGGACATGCCAAGGAAAAAGCTATGGTCGGTGTTCTTGAACGAGAATGAGGCTCGCATGCTAAGAGAGATAGCTGAGGATAGAGCAACGAGCACTACAGTACGAAAGAGATGCCTTGCGATCTTATACTCTGATGAATCGGGCGGTTTATCAAGGCACAGAAAAGATGTTGCTAATATGGCAGGGGTTTCTCTTGCCACTGTAAAGAATGTAGTAAAACTCTATTGTAAATATGGCATAGATGGCGTTGTGAAGTTAAAGAGAAATATTAAATCCGATATTGGGAGTATAAAAGTGAATGCTGATTTGCAACGATCACTTGCCCAACTGGTAAAACGCCAACCACCAGAAGGAGCACAGCGCTGGACGCTTAAGATGATATCGCGTGAATTTGAACGCGAAACAGGGGTTCGGCTAGGAGCTTCGACCATAAATCGGGCTCTCAAAAGGGGCAAGTAAAGCAAGAATTTAGAAATCGGGAGAACTTTTCTCCCGATTTTTCATTTTCCTATTGACGTAGGGCTAGAGTAATGCTATAATCTAAGAGCGGAGATGAAAGGGGGCGAGTCCCAGTGATCAAGAAAACTGTGTATCACCGTGCAGACGGCAGCATTCGAACCCAAGTGCGTGTAGTTCAAGCGTATCGGCCCTATCCAGGCCACAACCCAAAGCAGAGAACAATCCGAGACTTTGGCTGTCTTGAGGATCAGACCGATCCTGATGCATTTTGGGCAGAGGTGAATGCATGCAACGAGACTCTTAAGGCGCAAAAGACCCAGTCCATTGCAATTCCTGTAGGGCAGCGGGTTGACTTAGCCGAACCAGTTACGTTGAATTACGGATACAAGTTTATATCCTCGTGCTATAATGATCTTAGAATTAATAAATGTGTTTGTGGATGCGAGAAAACGTTGGAAATTCTTGTTGCTGATCAAATTTTGTGGGGTGGTGTTCCAAAAGAAACAATCGAAAGAATCAATCATTACTATGGAATGGAAGAGTATAATGTCGTCCCGAGAGAATTCTATCGAGACCTGGGTGTATGTGGTGAAAAGCTACTTGATATACAATGGAACTTAAAAGCAAACAAAATATACTCATTAAGCAAAAAAGATGGTGCAAATGATGCGTTTGGTGTTCGTGTGATTGGAAACGAAATGAAGAAAGGCAGTACATTTTATTCGACGTCTTTGATTATGAACGATTTCCTTGAGCCACTTTTTGCGATACCAATTTGCACAGAAGCTAAGCAAGACGTGCCCGCACTCTTGGCAAAAGCAAAAGAGATAAGCTCATCAAATCATTTGATAATATTATGCATGGATAGCGTAAAAAAGTACATAGACGCGGATGGAATCGACGTTATTTCTATTTGTGAGACAGGTGAAACAGATGCGAGTTTCTACAATTTATCATGTGCAAGAAAAATAGGGTGCTATTCATGCTTAGAAGATTGGGACAAAGAAAAAGGCCTCAGATATATATACATATTGAACGATTCAGATGAAGACAGCTTATCTCAAAAAATCGTGACAGCGAACGACAAAATTCCATTGGAGGGTATTCTCACAGCTTATGCTTGTTACTGCTCGCTGGTTAATTCTTTTCAAAATATTAATATGGACTATAATAAGAAAGTTTCTTTTATTAACACCGAAACGAGAGTTCAGGGCATTTTCCTTGCATATTTGATCAGTTCAATTATCATCAATATGATCCAGAATTGCATCACAGACCATAAGATTTCAGCAAAGCAAATGGGAGTTTCTTTGAGATTAGCAAACTGCATTGTACTCAATAAAGGTGGCTATATCATGCTAATGAGCATGGCTGAAAACCAACAGGCTGCAGCTGATTACGCTCTAATTCAGAAGGTCTTTGGGACGGATTATTACTATGCGTTTTCTAAGCAAGAAGTCTTCAGGCGTTTCTTTGCCGATATGAAGCTCCGCAAGGTATAAGCAATAAATAAAGGGAGGAACTGTTTTACAGTTCCTCCCAACAAGGAGTGTGAAAAATGCCAAAACGATGCAAAGGTATATTCCTCAACGAAGAGGAGAGGGCCGAAATTAAAACAATGCTAGATGAGGATTACAAGTACTACTCGCAAACGATATTGGCAAGGTGCCGCATTCTCTTAGCTCTTGATCGCTCTACTGGATATAACAGAACACGGCAGGAAGTGGCAGATATTGCGCGTGTCTCACTTGCAACAGTGACAAAAGTGGCGAAGCTATATAATGAATGTGGCCTTACTTCCGCTATAACTCTTAACAGAAATCCAAACTCAGATATCGCATCACTCAAGGTGGACAGTGCTACAGAACTGCTGGTTATTACCTTGGGATGTTCGCAAGTGCCGCAAGGACGTTCACGCTGGTCTTTGCGACTCTTGAAGGACAAATTGTACCTGGATCACAAGACTGAGCTTGGCACATCTACCATTAATCGAATTCTAAAAAGCAATGATATTAAACCACATTTGCTGAAATGCTGGTGTGTACCTCCTGACGCGAGCGGCGACTTTGTGGCAGCTATGGAACGAGTGATTGAAGTTTATCTCCGCCCATATGACAAGGATTATCCTGTTTTTTGCATTGATGAGAAGCCTCTTCAAAAGTTGGGCGACAAGAGTGATATCATGAATTGTAGTCATACCCAGAATTCGAAATTTCATGCATTTAAGTTATACCCACGTAATAAAGAGGA
>CANRFN010000025.1 GCA_947629915.1 uncultured Oscillospiraceae bacterium
CTACGTGCACTCCACCCTCTTTTATGTTCATTATCTTGATGGAAAAATTTGGGTCACGAACTTTGGACAAGATCCCTCGGACTATCTACTCATATACTTATCTGACATCAGCCATCTCGGCTCATACTACCACATCGTGAATCAAAGTGCAATACCCTGATCTCCTTTTTTCGTTGCAAGAATTGAAAATTACAAATTTTACTTCCGAGGCAGTGCAGATTTCAGGTCACTCGTCAGTACCCCTTTAGAGTGGGACACAGCTGCCCATGTGGGGTAGTTGCACCAGCTCTGAGCATGTGCCCTCTGGAGAGCTCCTTCGGCATCGGTGGGATCATGGAAAGTACGCTACCGGAAGAGCCAGGAAGTACCCAGGGGAGGCAGGAATGGTCTCAACAAGACATGGTTCAGCCGGGTATAGTTGGTACCAGCAAGAATGCACCCTGGTATAAACCTCCCTGGCAAGGTACCGGCAATAAAACAGGGCCCTGTGCAGGTAGCCACCACAACTTGGCCCCTGCTCAGGTATCGGACAGATCCTCGATCTTGCTGGCAGCCGCTATGGGTTATCGCCTGCTTCAGGCAACTGCCGCATTCTCGACCTCTACGTTTGCCTCTGCTGTAACATTGGCAACCTTGCAGGTATCGACCTTTGCCACTATCTCTGCACAAGCACCGGTCGAGACCTTGGCTGTGGAACCAGTCTTGGCTGTGGGTTGGACATTCTTGAGCGAGTCGGAGGTTTCGCTCTTTTTGGCCGAGGGCTTGGCTACTGGTGCTGCCCGATCAAAGATTTTCGCTATCCCCGCCAGTGGAGTCTCACTGGCTTTGATGTAGGAATAAGACAACACTGCGCAAAGGCACTCGGGGTTTTCAAACGACTTGCTGCGGAATGAGCCCTTTGTGGCCATGATTCACTTGATGGTTATCCCGATAACTTGGCCGCTCCAGCCACTAACACCGTTGCAGAACTTGGGTTGGGTGGGAGAAGCGCCATCAAACCATCGTGAGGCTCTTCCTTAGCATGGAAGGGTGCCCACATGATGCGTTCTTGATCTAAAATAGCCGCTTGGTGGATTGGATTAAACGATCAAACTGCAGGCCTAAGTTCCCTGGCAATCCTTCAGTGAGCTCATAAGGATTTGAGATTTATTTAGGCAATCCTCAAGTGTTTGCAAAGGACGGCTTTAGACTTCCTGCTTATCCAGTGCTAAAGCGCCGGATTACTTGCCCTTCTTCCCGCCGCGGCGCTTCACGTCCTCCTCGATGTCCGCCTTCCAGTTGGCGGCCATGGGGGCGGCGCTGAAGCGGACGTGGGAGACGGCCTCACTGATCACGCTGTAGTTCAGGGAGGTGCCCTCCTCATCGCTGAGGTAGGTCACGGCCCGGTCCGCGTGGATGCCGATGCGGGCGGCCTCTTTGGCGGCATCGATGTTGGCCCCCAGGAAGAGGAACTCCCAGCCGTACTTCTCCTTCTGGCGCTCGATCATCTCCTTCACCGTCTTGTAGTCGTAGCGGTGGCTGGCATTCTCCATGCCATCGGTGGTGATCACGAAGAGGGTGCGGTCTGGAATGTCCTCCTTGCGGGCATACTTGTGGATGTTGCCGATGTGGTGGATGGCGCCGCCCACCGCATCCAACAGCGCGGTGGAGCCCCGGACGTAGTACTCCTTGTCCGTGAGCACGGGGACGTCCTGCAGGGGGATGCGGTCGTGGACGACCTCCGTGGTGTGGTCGAAGAGGATGGTGGACACATGGCACTCACCGGGCTCCTTCTTCTGCTTCTCCAGCATGGCATTGAAGCCGCCGATGGTGTCTTTTTCCAGCCCGCCCATGGAGCCGCTGCGGTCGAGGATGAATACCAGTTCAGTTGTCATTTTGAAGACCTCCTTGATGGGATGGCCGCATGATACTCCATTGGAAGCAGGATTTGGTCGCATGGCAGGGGACAAATGCGGCCTGGCGCACCTTTTTCAAAGCCTGTCCTTTTTCAGACGGTCCGCCGGGACAAACCGCGTCCTTTCCGCCGAGACCTCTGGAAAGATCCGGTCCCTTTTCTTGCTTTTCCATGTTCACAGCGCTATAATCCAGGTACCCTATTCATCCGGTGCACCCACTGCACCGCAACACAATTGATAAGGAGGGACTCGTCCATGCCCATTCCCGGCGCCATCATCGTCCCCCATCCCCCGCTCATCGTCCCAGAGGTGGGCAAGGGAGAGGAGCGCAAGGTACAGGCCACCATCAACGCATACCGAGCCGCGGCCCAGCAGGTCGCCCGCTGGGCCCCGGACACGGTGGTGATCACCTCGCCCCACACCGTGCTCTACGCAGACTACTTCCACATCAGCCCCGGCGGTGCGGCATCCGGCAGCATGGCCTCCTTCGGGGCGCCCCAGGTCCGCATCCAGGTCCCGTACGACACGGCCCTTCGGGACGCCCTCCTCAAAGAGATCCAGAGAGAGCATCTCCCCGCCGGCACCCAGGGGGAGCGGAATGCCTCCCTGGACCACGGCACCTTCCTGCCCCTGTACTTCCTGCGGCAGGCCGGGTTGTCCTGTCCCATCCTCCGCATCGGCCTCTCCGGTCTCTCTCCCCTCCATCACTACCGGCTCGGCCAGTGCATCGCCCGGGCGGCCGAGGACACCGGCCGCCGGGTGGTACTTGTGGCCAGCGGAGATCTGTCCCACAAGCTGCAGGCATACGGCCCGTACGGCTATGCCCCGGAGGGCCCCGTCTTCGACCAACAGGTCACGGAGGCCATGGCATCGGGAGACTTTCTCCGCCTTCTCACCATGGCCCCCTCCCTCTGCGAGCGGGCGGCGGAGTGCGGTCTCCGCTCCTTCCAGATCATGGCCGGCTTCCTGGACGGCCTCTCCGTGGCGCCGAAGCTGCTGTCCCACGAGGACACCACCGGTGTGGGATACGGCGTGGCGGTGTTCCCGGTCACGGGTCGAGACGAGCGCCGCTGCTTTGCGGCCCAATATGAGGCGGCAGAGCAACAGCGCCTCGCCGCCAAAAAGGCCGCGGAGGACCCGTATGTCCGTCTGGCCCGGCTCTCCCTGGAGACAAGGGTCCGCACCGGCAAGGCCCTCACCGCCCTCCCGGACAACCTCCCCGCCGATCTCACCGGACGCACCGCCGGGGCCTTTGTCTCCCTGCACATCCGGGAGCAGCTCCGGGGCTGCATCGGCACCATCGGGCCCACCGCCCCCTCTCTGGCCTGGGAGATCGTGGGCAACGCCGTGTCCGCCGGCACCCGGGACCCCCGGTTCCCGCCGGTGCGGCCGGAGGAGCTGGACAGCCTGGAGTACAACGTGGACGTGCTGGGCGCCCCGGAGCCCATCTCCTCCCCCGCGCAGCTGGACGTGAAGCGGTACGGCGTCATTGTGTCCTGCGGTAATCGCCGGGGCCTGCTGCTGCCAGACCTGGACGGCATCGACACCGTGGAGGAGCAGATCCGCATCGCCCGGGAGAAGGGCGGCATCGGCTCCCGGGAGCGGTACACCCTGGAGCGGTTTGAGGTGGTGCGGCACCTATGAGCACCGTCTGTCCCCTGTGTTTTCACCACTGCAGCCTGGCGGAGGGCCAGACCGGCTTCTGCAGAGGCCGGGTCTGCCGGGATGGGAAGGTGGTCCCCCTGAACTACGGCCAGATCACCTCCCTGGCCCTGGACCCCATCGAGAAGAAGCCCCTCCGGTGCTTTCACCCCGGCAGCTGGATCCTCTCCATCGGCAGCTACGGCTGCAACCTCCGCTGTCCCTTCTGTCAGAACTACGAGATCTCCATGGCCGGCGCCGAGGACATCGAGACCATCCACCTCTCGCCAAAGCAGCTGGCGGACCAGGCGGAGGCCCTGCAGCGCCGGGGCAACATCGGCGTGGCCTACACGTACAACGAGCCCCTGGTCTCCTATGAGTACCTCCGGGACTGCGCCCAGGAGATTCACAGCCGGGGCATGGTGAATGTGCTGGTCTCCAATGGCACCATTGAGGAGGCGCCGTTTCGGGCTCTACTCCCCCTGTTGGATGCGGCCAACCTGGACCTGAAGGGCTTCACAGAGGACTGGTACCGGCGGCTGGGCGGCGATCTGGAGACGGTAAAGCGGTCCATCGCTCTCGCAGCAGAGTCCATTCACCTGGAGGTCACCGTACTCATCGTCCCCCACGCCAACGACAGCCCCACCGAGATGCGCAGTCTCTCCCGCTGGCTGGCCTCGGTAGACCCGGACATCCCCCTGCACATCAGCCGGTTCTTCCCCCGCTATCACATGCAGGACCGGCCGCCCACCCCGGTGTCCACGGTATATGCCCTGGCGGACATCGCCCGGGAGCACCTCACTCGGGTGTACACCGGCAATTGCTAAGAGTTACCCCCGGCAGCGGTCACGCTGCCGGGGGTTCTCATGTTCCGGGACCGCGCCCTACGGCTTGCACTGCCGCCCCGTGTGGTCCATCACATAGTCCTGGCCGCACTCCCCCTGCATCACCAGCTGGGAGATCGGCACAAAGGTGTACCCCTGCTGCAGCAGGCTCTCGATGATGGACGGAAGCGCCTCCGGAGTGTGCTTGGCGGCATTGTGGAAGAGGACGATGGACCCGGGCTGCACCTTGCTGGTAACCCGCTGGCAGATCTCCCCGGCGGGCAGGTCCTTCCAGTCCAGGCTGTCCACGTCCCACTGGATGGGCTCGATCCCCAGGGAGCGCACCGCCAGGATGACGTGGTCGTCGTACTCGCCGTAGGGGCAGCGGAACAGGGTGGGCCGCACACCGGTGACCTTCTCGATCATGTCGTTGCAGGCGTTCACATCGCTGATGATCTCCTGGGTGGAGAGGCGGTTGAAGTGGGCGTGGTCCTTGGAGTGGCCCATCACCTCGTGGCCCGCCTCCGCCAATGCCCGCACAGACTCCGGGTACTTCTCCGCCCACGCCCCCACCACAAAGAAGGTGGCCTTCACCCCGTACTTGCCCAGGATGTCTATGAGCTGCTGGGTGTCCTCATTCCCCCAGGCGGCGTCAAAGCTGATGGACAGCACCTTGTAGTCCTTCTGGACGCAGTAGATCGGCAGCTGCCGCACCGAGGCGGCCGCCCCCACCACGGCGGGGTTGTTGATCACCTGCAGCATCAGCACCGCCGCCAAGGCACAGGCGATGGCGGCCAGCACTTTCCGCCGGAGCAGAATGATGCGGGTGTTTGCTCCCTCCTGCTTTGGTATACCCTTCATACGCGATCCCTCCGAAAACGGCACTGCCGCAGTGTATGCGGGCGGGCGGCGAAATAGTAGCCCGAGGCCACATTCGGCAGGTCCCAACACCAACCATGCAACAGCAAAACGGGGAGGCCTGGCGCTGCGTGCGCCCGGCCTCCCCGTTTGGGATTGCGATATGGATTTTCTGGCCGTCTCAGACCCGCTCTCCCTTGGCCGCCAGCTTTTTCAGCCAGAGCTGCAGCAGGATCAGGGCGAACACGGCGCCGCAGAACTCCCCTGCCACGAGGGCCCAGGCGAGACCGGTGGTGCCGAAGAGCATGTCCAGCAGGAACATGAAGGGGATGTAGCACACGATCTGCCGCACGATGGCGTGGAGCAGGGTGTCCCTGCCGTCTCCCATGGCCTGCATGCAGAAGGAGGTGTGATAGTTGAGAAACTGCAGGATGGAGGCAAGGCACCGGATCCGCAGGAAGCCCGCCGCGAGGCCGATGGTGAGGGCGGCCATCTGGGGGTCCTCCGCGTTGGAGGTGTTCATGAAGATCTGCACCAGCGGCGTGGCCAGGATCTCAAAGAGCACCGTGCTGACGATGGAGATCAGGATCCCCGCGTTCCGGGCGGTCTTGATGGTGTCCTGCATCCGTTTGTGGTTGCCGGAGCTGAAGTTGTATGCCACGATGGGCAGCATGCCCTGGCAGAGGCCGATATTCAGCGCGTTTGGAAGTCGCTCAGCCTTCATCACAATGCCGATGGCCGCCAGCTCCAGGTCTCCGTGGGCCGCCATGCGGTTGTTCAGGAAGATGTTGGCCACATCGAAGAGGCCGTTCAGCATGGCGGAGGGCACGCCCACCTGATAGAGGGCTTTGATGCTCTCCCGGGATACCCCCTTGACGTGGGCCGGCAGCACGGACACCGGCGCCTTCCTGGAGAGCTTGCAGATCGTGACGATCATGTAGATGCAGGAGGCCACGTTGGAGAGGGTGGTGGCCAGGGCCGCGCCGAACACCTCCATACCGGAGGGCAGCAGCACGAACATGAAGAGGGGGTCCAGGACGATGTTCAGCACCCCGCCGCCGGAGAGGCCGAGGCTTGCCTGCCGGGAGTACCCAGCGTTCCGGAGGAGATGCGCTCCCACCGCCGAGAGGATGGTGGGCAGCCCGCCGAACACCACTACCACCGATGTATACTGCCGGGCATAGCCGATGGTGGCATCGGAGGCCCCCAGCAGCACCAGCAGCGGGTCCATGAACACCCCGATGAGCACGGCGTAGAAGAGGGCCAGGCCGGCGGCACCGTAGAAGCTGAAGGCGTTTACGCTGCGGGCCTCGTCTGTGCGGCCCTGCCCCATGAGCCGGGCGGCCAGACTGCCCCCGCCGATCCCGTACAGGTTGCTGATGGCGATGGTGAACATGAAGAGGGTGAAGGCCAGGGTAACCGAGGCCATCTTGTATGAGTCCCCGGTCTGGCCGATGAAGAAGGTGTCCGCCAGGCTGTAGATCAGGTTGATGAGCTGGCTGATCACCGTGGGGATGGCCATGTTGGTGATGGCGCGGCCCACGGGGACGGATTCAAACAGTGATTTTTTGTCTTCTGCGCCCAAGTTGTATCCTTGTCCTTCCGTGAAAGAGCGGGCCCTGCCGCAGGACGGCAGGGCCCGCAATGGCTTGTATTGTACTGGCGCCCGGGATCAGAAGGAGATCACTTCCGGGTCCGCTTTCTTGGCCGGCTGCACCGCGTCCACGTAGAGGATGGGGCCCTTGTCCTCGTAGGCCTTGTGGCTCTCCAGGGCGATGTGGGCCTGCACGTCCACCCACGCCCGGTTGGGGTAGATGTCCATCTCCTCCCCTCTCCCGATGACCCCCAAAAACGTGACGTCTGCCGCGCAGCAGGTCATGGCAAAGCGGCCGAGCACCACGTCATTCGGGTACTGGGGGATGTGGGCCACCACCGCCTTCATGTGGATCTTCTTGCCCTCGTAGCGGTCCGGGTGATCCATCACGTCCACGTACCAGACGCCGAAGTCATCGTCCGGAATCTCCAGCACCTCCTGGGAGAGGTCGAAGGGACAGATGCTGTCGTCCACATAGTCCTCGCTGGTGCCGTCATCGTTCTCCAGGTAGATGGAGGCCCGGCGGTTCACCATCTTCAGGTTCCGCTGGCGGAGGGCGGTGCGCTCCTTCTCGGTGCACCGGTTGAAGATGATCATGTCCGCATTGGTGATCTTCTCCATCATCAGCTGGCCCAGGTTGCGGGCGTAGGCCTCAAAGGAGGGGGCATAGACCATGGTCATGATCTGATACAGCACCCAGTTGTTGGGCAGCACGTCCAGGTAGAAGTGCTGCAGAGACCACATGCCGTTGAACTCCATGATCACCTGCTTTGGACGGTGCTTGAACTCCAGTCCCTTGAGGAAGCCCTTGGTGAGGTCCGTCTCCGCGTCCACGGTAACCACCGTTACGTTTTTCAGGGCGCGGTCATCGTACTCCTCCATGCCCTCCTCGCAGCAGATCAGCAGCGTGGGGTCGTCCAGGGCAAAGCCGTCCTGGAGCACGCCGTTGATAAAAGAGGTCTTTCCGCTATCCAGAAAGCCGGCAACCAGATAGACAGGTATCTCCATGGCGAAGTCCTCAGATGCCGAAGAGCTCGGCCAGCTTGTCTTCCTTCAGGTTGGAGCCGATGACGCAGAGGCGGCCGGTGTAGTCCGCCGGGCCGGTGCGCACATCCCACTCCTCTGGGACATAGTCGAAGTGGACCCAGGTGCCGTCCGGGGCGGGGACAATGCCCTTGGCCCGCACCACGATGCCGCAGCCGCCCTCGTCCAGGGTCTCCAGGATGGCGGTGATCTGGTCCTTGGTGAACTGCTTCACGGTCTCCTTGCCCCAACTGGTGAAGACCTCGTCTGCGTGGTGGTGATGATGGTGATGGCCGCAGCCGCAGGAGCACTCCTCGTCATCATCGTCATGGTCCTCGTGATCGTGGTCATGGTGGTGATGCTCATGCTCATGCTCGTCCTCATCGTGGTGATGGTGGTGCTCGTGCTCCTCCTCGTCATGATCCTCATGGTCATGGTCGTGGTGGTGATGGTGGTGGTGCTCCGCCTCGTGCTCCCGCTCTTCCTCTTCGTGGGAGGCGCGAATCTTCTTCAGGAGTTCCTCCTCCATGGAGGTCTTTTCGATGGCTGTGAGGATCTTCTTGCCGTCCAGCTGATCCCAGGGGGTGGTGAGGATGACCGCAGTGGGGTTCTTCTCCCGGAGCAGCTCCACGGCCTTCTCCAGCTTCTCCTGGCTCATGTTCTGGGTGCGGGACAGGATCACGGTGCCGGCGTGCTCGATCTGGTTGTTGTAGAACTCGCCGAAGTTCTTCATATAGACCTTCACTTTGGAGGCGTCCGCCACGGTGACGAAGCTGTTCAGCTGGATGGCGGGGTTCTTGGCGGCAACGTTCTCCACGGCTGCCACCACGTCAGAGAGCTTGCCCACGCCGGAGGGCTCGATCAGGATGCGGTCCGGGTGGAACTGCTCCTCGCACTGCTGCAGGGCATCGCCGAAGTCGCCCACCAGGGAGCAGCAGATGCAGCCGGAGCTCATCTCAGAGATCTGCACGCCGGTCTCCTTCAGGAAGCCGCCGTCTACGCTGACGTCACCGAACTCGTTCTCGATGAGCACCAGCTTTTCGCCGGGGAACGCCTCGGCCAGCAGCTTCTTGATCAGCGTAGTCTTGCCTGCGCCGAGAAAACCGGATACGATATCAATTTTAGCCATATGATCATTTCCTTTGAAAAAATAGACAGCAATCGCTTGTTGTTCCCCCCATTTTATACCCGGGATTTGGGGAAGTCAAGGGGGCCGGACCGTCAATCTAAACAAGATTTGGCAGTGGAAAAGCGGAAAAAGCGCCACGCTCTCGCCGGGCCGAGCGGGTTCCCCTTTCTGTGCAGTTTCCCGCGGTTTCCGCCCTCGTTTTCTGCAATTCCGACAAAAGTTTTAAAAATTATTGACTTGCGGACTTTTGCGCCGTATACTGGACGATACCGCCATATTCCACCGAATACAAGGAGGTTTTCGCGCTTTGAAAGGCATCATTCTGGCCGCCGGCCGCGGCACCCGTCTCTATCCCATGACCAGACCGGTATGCAAGCCCCTGCTGCCTGTGTACGACAAGCCCATGATCTACTATCCCCTGTCCGTGCTGATCCAGGCCGGCATCCGGGAGGTTCTGGTGATCGTGCCCCCGGGAGAAGAGGGCACCTTCTACACCCTGCTGCGGGACGGCATGCAGCTGGGCATGAACATCCACTACACGGTGCAGCCGGTGGCCCGGGGCATCGCAGACGCACTGCTCATCGGCCGGGAGTTCCTGGACGGGGATGACGTGTGCCTGGTGCTGGGAGACAACATCTTCTGGGCAGAGTCCTTTGACGCCACCCTGAAAGATGCGGTGTGTCACAACCAGGGCGCCACGGTGTTCGGCTGCCGGGTCAACGACCCCCGCCCCTTCGGCGTGGTGGAGTTCGACCGATCCGGCAAGGCCATCTCCATCGAGGAGAAGCCCGCCCGGCCCAAGTCCAACTACATTGTCCCCGGCCTCTACATCTACGATGCGGAGGCCCTGAACATCGCGGAAAATCTGAAGCCCTCCGCCAGAGGCGAGCTGGAGATCACGGACGTCAACCTGACCTATCTCCGCCAGGGCCGGCTGCAGGTCATCCCGCTGGAGGACAACTACGTCTGGATGGACGCCGGCAACGCAGACAGCCTGCTCACCGCGGCCCAGACCATCCGCAGCCTCCAGCAGGACGGCAGCTATGTGGGCTGCATCGAAGAGCTGGTGTACAAAGAGGGCTGGATCTCCCCCGCCAAGCTCCGGAAGCTGGGGGAGGAGCTCTGCATGACGGACTACGGCAAGCACATCCTGGAACTGTGCGAAGAGCCCGGCTGATTCCCTTCCCAAGCAAGCATATGAGGCGCTGCCCGCGGGCAGCGCCTCATTTGTTCTCTCGGGATCAGTAGTTCTCGGCGTGGACCTCGAAGTAGCTCTGGGGGTGGTTGCAGGTGGGGCAGACCTCCGGGGCCTGGGTGCCCACCACGATGTGGCCGCAGTTGCGGCACTCCCACACCTTTACCTCGCTCTTGGCGAAGACCTCCTGGGCCTCCACGTTGTGCAGCAGGGCGCGGTACCGCTCCTCGTGAGTGCGCTCGATCTCAGCCACCAGGCGGAAGCGGGCGGCCAGCTCGGGGAAGCCCTCCTCCTCGGCGGTCTTGGCAAAGCCGGCGTACATGTCGGTCCACTCGTAGTTCTCGCCGTTGGCCGCGGCGGCCAGGTTCTCGGCGGTGGAGCCGATGCCCTCCAGCTCCTTGAACCAGAGCTTGGCGTGCTCCTTCTCGTTGTCTGCGGTCTTCAGGAACAGGGCTGCGATCTGCTCATATCCCTCTTTCTTCGCCTTGGAGGCGAAGTAGGTATACTTGTTGCGGGCCTGGGATTCGCCGGCAAATGCCGCCTCCAGGTTCTTCTCGGTCTGGGTGCCTGCGTACTTGTTGCTCATGGTTTGCCGCTCCTTTCAGTTTGTCGGGGCGCTTTCCGCCGCCTTTGCGAGACAGGCGGGGCACAGGCCCTCAAAAATCGTGCGGTGCCGGGTAACCGCGTATCCGGTCCCCGCCGCAGCTCTCTCGTCCCACTCCTGCTGATAGGGGATGGGGGCGTCCTCCACCGCGCCGCAGCCGGTGCAGAACATGTGGCAGTGGAAGTCCAGCCGCAGATCGTAGCGGTCTGCGGCGGGCACCCGCACATGGACGATGGCCCCCTGCTCCACCAGGATCATCAGGTTGCGGTAGATGGTGCCCCGGCTAATGCGGGGATCCTTCTGCCGCACGTCCAGGTAGATGTCATCCGCGCTGGGATGGTCGCAGCGGGCGCGGACGGCGTCCAGCACCAGCTGCCGCTGCCTCGTCATACGGGTGGCCACGGAACCCCTCCTTTAACCAGTATTAGGACTTGATCCTATTATACGGGCTGGGAGGGGATTGTCAAGCGCGAAATTCCACGGGAAACGCCGCGAAAATGCAGGCAAGAACAGAAAGTGAGTCTCAGGTCCGGCAAGGCACAGTCTCTCGGGGCTGTGCCCTGTCTTTTTTACTGCCCTGCCCCCTGACCCGCAGCATGGCCCACGGAGCGGAGACGAGGCCGGATTTTACCTCCATTTTACACAACCGCGGTAACGCATTTGATTTTGCGGGGCTACTATCGTGCCGTACCCGAAAGGGCACCAAACAGCAAAGGAGACATCAACAATGAAAAAGGTATTTGCCATCGCCCTTGCGGCAGCTCTGGCCCTCTCGATGCTTGCCGGGTGCTCCGGAAAGCAGCAGGGCGGCACGGTGAACACGGACGGGTCCACCTCCATGGCGGATGTGATGGGGGCCCTCACCGAGGCATTCCGGGCAAAGGAGCCGGACATCACCGTAAACTACTCCGGCACCGGCTCCGGCTCGGGCATCAGCGGCGTGCTGGATGGCACCTGCGACATCGGCCTCTCCAGCCGCGCCCTGAAGCAGGAGGAGATGGACCAGGGCGCGGTATCCCATGTGGTGGCCCTGGACGGCGTGGCCATCGTGGTGAATCCGAAGAACCCCATCGCGGACCTCACCACCCAGCAGATCGCAGACATCTTCACCGGTAAGATCACCAAGTGGTCTGACCTCGGCGGCGCGGACGCCCCCATCGCGGTGTACGGCCGGGAGGACGGCTCCGGAACCCGCACCGCCTTTGAGGAGATCGTGGGCGTGGAGGGCGCCTGCACCTATACCAACGAGTACGGCTCCACCGGCGATGTCATCGGCAACGTGGCCTCCAACGAGAACGCCATCGGCTATGCCTCTCTCTCCGCCGTGGACAGCAGCGTCACCGCCGTGCAGGTGAACGGCATCGCCCCCAGCGAAGCCACCGTCAAGGACGGGACCTACACCATTCAGCGCCCCTTCGTGATGGTTACAAAAGAGGGCGTGGCGCTCTCCGATGCGGCCCAGGCATTTCTCGATTTCGCCATGAGCCCTGAGGCGGCGGAGTACATCACCGCGGCGGGCGCCGTCTATCCCAACTGAGATGAGAAAGGCGGGCGCAAATGCGGTGGAGCGGGCCATGCAAATCCTCTTCACCCTGTGCGGTCTGGTGGCGGTGGGCTTTGTGCTGCTCATCACCGTCTACCTCGTCCTCTCCGGCATCCCGGCCATCCGGCAGATCGGACTCTTCCCGTTTCTCTTCGGAAAGACCTGGTCTGCCAGCCAGGATGAATACGGCATCCTCCCTCTGATTCTCACCTCCATCTACGGCACCGCCGGGGCCATCGTCATCGGCGTGCCCATCGGCTTCTTCACCGCGGTGTTTCTCGCCAAGGCCGCCCCCAAGCGGCTGGCGGCCCTGCTCCGGCCGGCGGTGAGCCTGTTGGCGGGGATCCCATCGGTGGTGTACGGCCTCGTGGGGATGTGCGTGCTGGTCCCGGCACTCCGGAACTGGCTCCACCTCCCCGCCGGGGACAGCCTGCTGGCGGCCATTTTGGTGCTGGCCGTGATGATCCTGCCCTCCATCATCTCCCTCTCGGAGACGGCTTTGGAGGCCGTGCCCCGGGAGTATGAGGAGGCGTCCCTGGCCCTGGGGGCCACCGAGCTGGAGACGTACTTCCGGGTCTCCGCCCCCGCGGCCAAAAGCGGCATCGCGGCCGCCGTGGTGCTGGGGATCGGGCGGGCCATCGGGGAGGCCATGGCCATCATGATGGTGGCGGGAAACGTGGCCAACATGCCGGCGCTCACCCGGTCTGTGCGCTTTCTCACCACCGGCATCTCCATCGAGCTGAACTACTCCCAGGACGGCAGCTTGCAGCGGCAGGCGCTGTTCTCCATCGGGCTGGTGCTGTTTCTCTTTATCATGCTGATCAACGGCTTTTTGAACCTGGTCTTAAAGCGGGAGAGGGAGGAGTGAGACATGCGGCGAAAACTCTATGAGATCGCGGGCCGGGTCCTCCTGTACGGGTGCGCGGCGATCACCGGCTCTCTGCTGCTGTTTCTCATCGGGTACATCCTGTACCGGGGGCTCGGCGGCATCAGCTGGCAGTTCTTATCCACCGCAGAGAGCGTCATCCATGGCACGGTGGGCATCCTCCCTGCCATTCAAAACACGGTGTTCGTCATCGTGGTGTCCCTGCTCGTGTCCATCCCCCTGGGGGTGGGCGCGGCGGTCTATCTCACCGAGTACGCCCGGAACCGGCGGTTTGTGGCGGCCATCGAGTTCGCCTCCGAGACGCTGGCGGGGATCCCCTCCATCATCTATGCCCTGGTGGGGGTCATCGTCTTCTGCACCGCGCTGCAGCTGCAGAAGACACTGCTTTCCGGCGCCCTGACGCTTGTCATCATGATCCTGCCCACCATCATCCGGTCCACCCAGGAGAGCTTGAAGACGGTGCCCCAGTCCTACCGCGAGGGCGCCCTGGGCCTGGGGAGCGGAAAATGGCACATGATTCGCACGGTGGTGCTGCCCTCCTCAGTGGACGGGATCGTCACGGGGTGCATTCTCGCCGTGGGTAGGGTGGTGGGAGAGAGCGCGGTGCTGATGTACACCGCCGGGATGAGCACGGCGATGCAGAACTTCTCCCTGGACCGGATTGCCGGCGCCTCGGGGGCCACCCTCACCGTGGCGCTGTACCACTACGCCAAGGAAAACGCCGATTTTGCCGTTGCCTTTTCCATCGCCACCATTCTGCTGATCCTCACGGTGGTGCTCAATTTCTCCGCCAGTTTTCTCGGCCGGAAGCTGAAAAGGAGCTAACGTATGGCTGATACGATCATTTCTGCAAAACATCTGGACTTCTATTACGGGGAGACCCATGCCTTGAAGGGCATCTCTCTGGACATTCCGGAGCACAACATCACCGCTCTCATCGGCCCCTCCGGCTGCGGGAAATCCACCTTTCTCCGCACCATCAACCGGATGAACGACCTCATCGAGGGGGTGAAGGTCTCCGGCTCTCTCACCTATCGGGGGGAGGAGATCTACGCCCCCGGCCGGGATGTGACGGAACTGCGCCGGAACATCGGCATGGTATTTCAAAAGCCCAACCCCTTCCCCATGTCCATCTACGACAACGTGGCCTACGGCCCCCGCACCCACGGGATCCGGGCCAGGGCCAGGCTGGACGACATCGTGGAGCAGTCCCTGCGGGACGCCGCCATCTGGGACGAGGTGAAAGACCGGCTGAAGAAGAACGCCCTGGGCCTCTCCGGGGGTCAGCAGCAGCGGCTCTGCATCGCCCGGGCCCTGGCGGTAAAGCCGGACGTGCTGCTGATGGACGAGTCCACCTCCGCTCTGGACCCCATCTCCACCTCCAAGATCGAGGACCTGGCCATGGAGCTGAAGCGGGACTACACCATCGTCATCGTCACCCACAACATGCAGCAGGCGGTGCGGATCTCGGACCGGACGGCGTTCTTCCTTCTGGGGGAGCTCATCGAATATGGGGACACGGAGCAGATGTTCTCCCAGCCGGAGGACAGGCGCACCGAGGACTACATCACAGGGAGGTTTGGATGATGCGGGTACGCTTTGACGAGCAGTTGGACACACTGGGACAGGAGCTCATCAAGATGGGGGCGCTGTGCGAAGAGGTGATCTCGCTGGCCGCCTCCGCCCTGATCCAGAGAGACGATGCGCTGGCGGCGGAGATCGCGCCGCTGGACCGGGAGATCGATGAAAAGGAGCGGCAGATTGAGTCCATGTGCCTGCGCCTGCTGCTGCAGCAGCAGCCGGTGGCCCGGGACCTGCGGCAGATCTCCGCGGCCTTGCAGATGGTGACTGACATGGAGCGGATCGGGGATCAGGCGGAGGACATCGCCGAGATCCTCCCCTTTCTGAACGGCAGGACCCTCCCGGAGCACATCCAGATCCGGGAGATGGCCCGGGCCACCATCCAGATGGTGACGGACAGTGTGGACGCCTACGTGAAGCAGAACACCGTTCTCGCGGAGGCTGTCCTCGCTGCAGACGACACCGTGGACGACTACTTCACCGAGATCAAAAAAAGCCTGATCTCCCTGATCGCCCAAAACCCCACCCAGGGGGAGTACGCCCTGGACCTTCTGATGGTGGCAAAGTACTTTGAGCGGATCGGGGACCACGCCACCAACATCGCCGGATGGGTGCTGTTCTCCGTCACCGGGGAGAAGGGCGTGCAGCCGCCGGCGGATTGAGGCAGGCTTGAAATCGTGCTATGATAGGCCTGTCTCTCCATCCCATGAAAGGAAGTGGCTTTCGTTGATTTTCTGTGTGGAAGACGATGACAGCATCCGGGATCTGATGCTCTACGCCCTGAACGCCGCGGGCTTTGCGGCAAAGGGCTTTCCAGACGGCAAGACCTTTCTGGAGGCGCTGCGGGACCAGAGCCCGGAATTGGTACTGCTGGACATCATGCTCCCCGGGGAGGACGGCATCAGCATTCTGAAGCGGCTGCGGGCAGAGGGCAACCGGGTACCCATCATCATGGCCACGGCAAAGGGCACCGAGTTCGACAAAGTCATCGGGCTGGACCTGGGCGCGGACGACTACCTGGCCAAGCCCTTCGGCATGATGGAGATGGTGTCCCGAGTAAAGGCGGTGCTCCGCCGGACGGCCCCCGCCCCGCAAGGGGAGGTGCTGTCTCACGGTGGGATCCAGATGGACACCGTGCAGCACCTGGTGACGGCGGACGGGGCCCGGGTGGAGCTCACGCTGAAAGAGTATGAGCTGCTCCGCAACTTCATGGAAAACCCCGGCCGGGTGTTCACCCGGGACCAGCTGATGACCGCCATCTGGGGAGACGCCTACCTGGGGGAGACCCGCACGGTGGACGTCCACATCGGCACACTGCGGACAAAGCTGGGCCGCTGCGGCACCGCCATTGAGACGGTGCGGGGCGTGGGCTATCGGTTGGGGGTACGGCCATGACAAAACGGATTTTTCGCTCCATCTGCCTTGTGGCCATTGCAGTCTTTCTGGCCTCGGTGGCCCTCTTTCTCTGCGTGCTCTACGATTACTTCGGCAATGTGCAGCACAATCAGCTGCGGACGCAGACGGAGCTGGCCGCCCAAGGGGTGCAGGCCCTGGGGGAGGAGTACTTCCAGGGGCTCTTCCCCAAGGGATACCGCATCACCTGGATCAGCGCAGACGGCGATGTCCTTTTCGACAGCCAGGCGGACTCCGCGGAGATGGAGAATCACCTGGCCCGGGAGGAGATCCTGGAGGCGCTCTCCACCGGCTACGGGGAGAGCGCCCGATACTCCATCACCCTGATGGAGCGCACCCTGTACAGCGCCAAACGACTGCCGGACGGAACAGTGATCCGCCTGTCTGTGGCCCAGAGCACCATCCCCACGCTGCTGCTCGGCATGTCTCAGCCCCTTGTGGTGATCATTCTCATCGCCATCGTGCTCTCCTTCTGGCTGGCCCACCGCCTCTCCCGGCACATCACCGCACCTCTGAACCGGCTGAATCTGGACGACCCCCTGAACAACGAGGGCTACGATGAGCTGTCTCCGCTGCTCCGCAGGATCGATGCCCAGCAGCGGCAGATCCGGCAGCAGCAAAGGGAGCTCCGGCAGAAGCAGGAGGAGTTTGAGGCGGTCTCGGAGAACATGGCAGAGGGCATCCTCCTGCTGAACCCGAAAGGCGTGATCCTGGGGATCAACCGCTCGGCGGCAACGCTCCTCGGCACCAGCCGCGCCTGCATCGGCAAGCACATTCTATCGGTGAATCGCACCATGGAGGTCTCAGAGCTGCTCTCAGCCATGGAGCGCGGCGTGCGGGCGGAGAGAGTCCTGGATTTAAACGGCGGCAAGTATCAGCTGGCCCTGAACCCCGTCCGGGAGGGGGATGCCGTCACCGGCGCCGTACTTCTCATGCTGGACGTCACGGAAAGGGAGCAGGCGGAGCAGATGCGCCGGGAGTTCACGGCAAATGTGTCCCACGAGCTCAAGACGCCGCTGCACACCATCTCGGGCTGTGCGGAGCTCCTGGAAAACGGCATGGTGCGCCCGGAAGACCAGGCCAGGTTCTACGCCCAGATCCGCAGCGAGGCCGGCCGGATGATCGCCCTGGTGGAGGATATCATCCGCCTCTCCCACCTGGACGAGGGGGCGGCAGATCTGAAGCGGGAGCGGGTAGACCTCTGTGACCTGGCCGCCGAGACGGTTGGCTCCCTCTCCCGGGAGGCAGAGAGCGCCGGCGTCTCCGTGCGCATCGCCGGCGAGAGCAGCCCGGTCGATGGCATCCCGCAGCTTCTGGAGAGCATCGTATACAACCTCACAGACAACGCCATCAAGTACAACCGGCGCGGCGGCACCGTTACAGTTTCCGTCCGTCCCACTGCAGATGGCATACAGCTCCGCGTGCAAGACACCGGGACCGGGATCCCCCCGGAGCATCGGGAGCGCATCTTTGAGCGCTTCTACCGGGTGGACAAGAGCCGCTCCAAGGAGCTGGGGGGCACCGGGCTGGGGTTGTCCATCGTAAAGCACGCGGCAAGGCTCCACGATGCCAAAATCGATCTCCAAAGTGAAGTGGGCGTGGGCACCACCATCACCGTTCTCTTCCCGGCAGCCAACCCCTGACCGCCCCCATCCCAGGCGAACCACCAAAAAACGCTCCGAAAGGCATCTGCCCTTCGGAGCGTTTTGCTATGCTGTATTGGGACCGGATCAGATCGCGCGGATGCGGAGCACGCCGTTGATGCCGCGGATGTGGGCCAGGGCCTCCTCAGAGGCGGGGGCGCTGATGTCCAGCATGGTGTAGGCGTACTCGCCCTTGGACTTGTTGGTGAGGTTCTCCACGTTGATGCCGTCTCCGGACAGCTGGCCGGTGAGGCTGGAGAGGACGGCGGGGATGTTCTTGTGGAACACGCAGATCCGCTGCACGCCGCTGCGGTCCATGGCCACAGAGGGGTAGTTTACGCTGTTGCGGATATTGCCGTTCTCCAGGAAGTCCTTGAGCTCGTCTGCCGCCATCTGGGCGCAGTTGTCCTCGCTCTCGGGGGTGGAGGCGCCCAGGTGGGGGATGGGCACCACGCCGGGGACATTGGTGATGTTGCTGTTGGGGAAGTCCGTGACGTACCGGGCCACCTTGCCGGAGGCCAGAGCGGCCTTCATGGCCTCATCGTCCACCAGCTCACCCCGGGCCAGGTTGATGATGCGCACGCCGTCCTTCATGTTGGCGATGGCCTTCTCGTCGATGGTGTGCTTGGTGCTGGCGTTGTAGGGCACATGGATGGTGACGTAGTCTGCGTTGCGGTACAGCTCGTTCACGTCCTTCACCACTTTTACGTGGCGGTCCAGACGGAGGGCGGCGTCCACAGACAGGAACGGGTCGCAGCCATAGACCTCCATGCCCATGTTCAGGGCCACGTTGCACACGAGAGCGCCGATGGCACCCAGGCCCACAACGCCCAGGGTCTTGCGGTAGATCTCGGGGCCCACAAAGGCGGACTTGCCCTTCTCCACGGCGGCAGCCACGTCTACCTCCGGGTTCTTGGCCTGCTCCCGCACCCAGGCGATGCCGCCGGCGATGTCCCGGGAGGCCAGGAGCATGGCGCAGAGGGCCAGCTCCTTCACGGCGTTGGCGTTAGCGCCGGGGGTGTTGAACACCACGATGCCGGCCTCGGCGCAGCGGTCCACGGGGATGTTGTTGGTGCCGGCGCCGGCCCGGGCGATGGCCAGCAGGTTCTCCGGGAAGGCGTAGTCATGGAGCTTGGCGGAGCGGACCAGGATGGCGTCCTCGTTGGCGAGGTCCGCACCCACCTTGTACTGATCCTCCGGCAGCCGGCAGAGGCCGGCCTTGGAGATGGAATTCATGGTTTTTACTTGGAACATGGTACTCACCTCAAAAGAGTTGCGATTCAGTTGGCGCGGTCAAAGGCGCGGATGAAGTCGGCCAGCTTTTCCACGCCCTCGGTGGGCATGGCGTTGTAGATGGAGGCACGCATGCCGCCCACGTTGCGGTGGCCCTTCAGGTTCACGAAGCCGGCGGCGGTGGCCTCGGCCACGAACTTGGCGTCCAGCTCCTGGCTGGCGGAGCGGAAAGTGACGTTCATGTCGGAACGGCTGCCCACCTCAGCGGCGCAGGTGAAGAGCTTGGACTCATCCAGCACATCGTACAGCAGCTTGGCCTTGGCGTGCTTGATCTGCTCCATGCCTTCCACGCCGCCCTTGGACTCCAGCCACTCCAGCACCAGGCCCAGCATATAGATGCACCAGCACGGCGGGGTGTTGTACATGGAGTCCTTGTCGATCATGGTCTTGTAGTTCATCATCAGCGGGGTGTAGGGCAGCTCATTGCCGGCCAGGTCCTCCCGGACGATGGCGATGGTGAGGCCTGCGGGGGCCAGGTTCTTCTGGGCGCCGCCGAAGATGATGCCGTAGCGGGAGACGTCCACCACCCGGCTCAGGAAGTCCGAGGACATGTCGCAGACGATGGGCACATCGCCTGTGTCCGGGATGTACTGCCACTCGGTGCCGTAGATGGTGTTGTTGGCGCAGTAGTAGAAGTAGCTGGCCTGGGGGTCCAGCTTCAGATCGGCCTGGGCGGGGATATAGGTGTGGTTCTTATCGGCGCTGGAGGCGGCGAGGTTGATCTCGCCGTACTTCTTGGCCTCTTTGCACGCGATGTTGGAGAAGTTGCCGGTGACGGCGTAGTCCGCCTTGCCGGTCTTGCCGATGAGGTTCAGAGGCACCATGGAGAACTGGCTGGAGGCGCCGCCCTGCAGGAACAGGACCTTATAGTTTTCGGGCACATGGAACAGCTTGATGAAGTTGGCCTTGGTGTCATCGAAGATCTTCTGGAACACCTTGGAGCGGTGGCTCATCTCCATCACGGACATGCCGGAGCCCTGGTAATTGGTGATTTCTTTGCCGGCGCGCTCGAGAACCTCGAGAGGGAGCATGGACGGGCCAGCGGAGAAGTTATATACGCGATCAGACATGGGAAATCCTCCAAATTCCCGCCATAATATTGCTGCGGGATGATTTTGCCCATTATATGCGGACATTTGTCCATGTGTCAAGGGCAGCTGCAAACAAGATTACGGGCGCTCCCGCCGAAAACTTTGTGAAAATGCGCCGTGTTTTGGCCCGGGAAAGCCTTTTGTACCACGTAGAAAGCTCCGAATCTGCCGATTTTTCTGCTGCCGTGTCCAGTTTCTTCCACCAGGCTGCGGTGCTCTCCGGGCATCCCTGCGGGCAAGGTGGACGCGCCGTTGTCCACGGCTGGTCTCTCACAAGTCTGCGCATCCTGTCCTGTTTCTGATGCATTCCGCCCCTCCCGCGGTTGATCCTGTCTCTCACCGGCAGTCCAGGCACAGCAGAAGGATGCTGCCCGCCGGAGCCCGGCAGCGCCTTGCTGTGACGTCCAGATTCGCCTCTTCTTCCCCATCCGGATCCGGCACGATGCCGTTGCACCGATGGTTCCGCTCGCCAGTCCCCTGCGATCGGTGCACCTTTCCCTCCCCTGCCCTGCACTGGAATTCGGTGCATTCTTCGCTGCGAAGAGCCAATCTTAGTCTAAAATATAGCTATCTGTATAAATTGCTGATTTCATTTCTTAAAGTATTCAGGAATCCTGGACTATGTCTCCCGTAGATGGTCATCCATCATTTTCAGCCCTTCCGGCCAGCCTTTCTCAGCATCTCCGTTCTCTCTCCCTGCCCCGTGCATCCCACCGTCTCAGACGCGTTTTATCGGCTTTGGTGTGTTCCTCCCCGATGCCTGTCCCTCCAGACGCTCTCCAGACGATCTGGCCCCGTCACACGCCTCTCCCCTTCCTCACACCATTCTGCCTCAGCGCCTGGCCAGAAACAGGCAGCGGCCGGACAGATCTCTCTGTCCGGCCGCATCCGGTTGCCCGTGGTCTCCGGGCAAGTACACTCAGTTCACTTTCAGCGCCCGCATGGCGTTGAGGATGGCGATCACCGCCACGCCCACGTCTGCAAACACCGCCATCCACATGGTGCTGTATCCCAAGGCGCCGAGGAGCAGGAAGAGCACCTTGATGCCGATGGCGAAGACGATGTTCTCCCGCACGATCCAGAGACACTTGCGGGCGATGCGCATGGCCACCGCCAGTTTGTCCGGGTTGTCGTCCATGAGGACCACATCGGCGGCCTCGATGGCGGCATCGGAGCCCAGCGCACCCATGGCCACGCCCACATCTGCCCGGGAGAGCACCGGCGCATCGTTGATGCCGTCTCCCACGAACATCAGCTGTTCCTTGGGGAGCTTCTGTTCCAGCAGCTGCTCCACCCGGGTCACCTTATCCCCTGGGAGCAGGCCGGCGTGGACCTCATCGATGCCCAACTGCTCCGCCACCGCCTGGGCGGCTGCCGGGCTGTCTCCGGTGAGCATCACGGTCTTGCGGACGCCGGCCGCCTTCAGATCCCGGAGGGCCTGGGGGGCGCTCTCCTTGATCTGGTCTGCCACCACCGCGTAGCCGATGTACTGTCCGTCCAGTGCTACATGCACGATGGTGCCGGTCTCCTTCTGCAGCGAGACATAGCCCTTCACGCTCTGGCCCTGCATCAGCCTCTGGTTGCCGGCCAGCACCCGCCTGCCGTCCACCAGGGCAGACACGCCCTGTCCGGCGATCTCCTGCACATCGGAGACCCGGTCCGGGGTGATCTCCCCGCCCCAGGCTTTCCGGAGGGACTGGGCGATGGGGTGAGAGGAGAACTGCTCGGCCAGAGCCGAGACCTCCAACAGCTTCTCCTTGGGGACGTTTTGGGGGTGGACCTCAGACACGGCGAAGACGCCCTGGGTGAGGGTGCCGGTCTTGTCGAAGACGGCGATCCGGGCGCTGGCCAGCAGCTCCAGGTAGTTGCCGCCCTTCACCAGGATGCCCTTGCTGGATGCGCCGCCGATCCCGCCGAAGAAGCTGAGGGGGATGGAGATCACGAGGGCGCAGGGACAGCTGATGACGAGGAACGTGAGGGCACGGCCGATCCACATGGTCCACTGGCCCACAAAGAGGGACGGTAGGATGGCCAACGCCAGGGCACAGAACACCACGGTGGGGGTGTAGTACCGGGCAAAACGGGTGATGAAGTTCTCCGCTTTGGCCTTCTTGGAGGAGGCGTTTTCCACCAGGTCCAGGATCTTGGCCACGGTGGACTCCCCGAACTCCTTGGTGGTCTGCACCCGGAGCAGGCCGGTGAGGTTCACGCAGCCGGAGAGCAGCTCATCTCCAGGCACCACATCCCGGGGCACGGACTCGCCGGTGAGGGCCGCGGTGTTCACGGCGGAGTTGCCCTCCAGGACGATGACGTCCAGGGGGATCTTCTCGCCGGGCTGTACCACGATGGTCTCCCCCACCTCCACCTCCTCCGGGTCCACCTCGGAGATGACGCCGTCCCGCTCCACGTTGGCGATGTCCGGCCGGATGTCCATGAGATCGCTTATGGACTGGCGGGACTTGCCCACGGCGTAGGACTGGAAGAGCTCGCCCACCTGGTAGAAGAGCATGACGCCCACGGCCTCGGCGTACTCCCCCAAAGCCAGGGCACCCACCGTGGCCAGGGCCATCAGGAAATTCTCGTCAAAGACCTGGCCGTTCAGGATATTGCGGACGGCCTTGCGGAGCACGTCCCAGCCGATCACGAAGTACGGGATCAGGAAGAGCAGGCCCAGCGAGAGACAGGTTCCGCTCTCCCCCGCCTTGGTGAGCAGTGGGAAGGAGAAGGGCATGGGAACCTGCGGCAGGAAGTGGTCCAATAGAGACAGGATCAGCAGCAGGGCGCCGGAGACGAGAATCCGCGCCAGCATTTTCTTTTGCTTTTTTGTCATAAGAAACCCTCCCAGGATAAGACAAGGCCCGGAACAGAGCCTGGTCCGGGCGGTGTCCTATCGCATTCTTCTCACATGACTACCTGGCAGTCCGGCTCCACCCTCTGGATGCACTTGAGCACATCCGGCATCACCGCTGCCACATCGTCCGCAACGATGGTCATCTTCTGGCTGAGGAAGTTCACCGAGGCATCGGACACCCCGGGCAGTTTCTTGATGGCGTCTTCCATCTTGGCAGCGCAGTTGGCGCAGTCCAGATCCACCAGTTTGTACACTTTCTTCATGACGATCTCACCTTTCTCGAATTCACTCCAGGACGTGGTCCATGCCCTGGGCAATGATCTTGCGCACATGGTCATCGGCCAGCGCGTAGAAGACGGTCTTGCCGTCCCGGCGGGCTTTCACCAACCGGGAGGACTTCAACACCCGCAGCTGATGGGAAACCGCAGACTGGGTGATCCCCAGCAGCTGCGCGATATCGCACACACAGAGCTCTGCCTCAAAGAGGGCGTAGAGAATCTTGATCCGGGTGGAGTCTCCAAACACCTTGAACAGCTCCGCCAGATCGTACAAGGTCTCATCCCCCGGCATCTCCGCCAAGACCTGCTTCACCGTATCCTCGTGGACGCAGAGAAAACCGCAGCGCTCGATCTCCGGAAAATCCATCCCACAGGCCTCCTTTTTCAAACATCTGAACAACTGCTCACATGTTAGCACGTTTCAGGGAGGGTGTCAACTGGGAAATACAGATTTTTCAAAATATTTTTCAGGCCCCGGAAGCACGGTTCAGGACACCTCCATTGGGCGCGGAAAAAGCCGCCTGCAGGTCTCCCCGCAGGCGGCATCAATCCATTTCCCCTCTTGACGGCTAATTGTTCCGGCTGCTCCATAATGAGTCTCAGCGCGGAGTTCCGGCATGTGTTCAGCATCTGCCTTTCTCTGCCGCAGGCCTCCAACATCCGCATACTACAGGGACGTCCTCAACGGATCCTTCCACCACCTGAAACATACTGGGATGGAAAAGGTAGTCTTCATCCAACTCGGTAGGGATCTTGTACCAGCCTCTTTCAATGCTCAAAACTGGGTACACCTTGTTACGCTTGAATGCCATTGACCCTTCTGGCCCGATATACTCTACCTTCAAGTGTTCTGCACCTCCTCACTCTTCCCGCTCGTATGGAAGCGGTCCCGACAGTTGGGTCATCTGAATTCCGCTGCAGTTCTCCACCATCTTCACGTCATCCGCCTTCTTGGACTTCTTGCACTTCGCCCCCTTGCCCTTCCCGCGCTCCGCATCTCTCAGCAGTTTCTCCTCCCAGATCGGCTGGATGCCCCCGCAGATAGACGAGCTCTGAAAGATCGCCCAGTCCTCGTCTGAGACACCCTCCAGTCTCTCTTCCCGCGCAGCCTTTCTGGACCTGCGGCGTCTGGCGCCCTTGCTGTTCGGTTTCAGCCCCTCCGGCTGCCCCGGCATGAAAAACGGCTCAGCCTCCGTCTCAGCGGCCAAGGCGTTCAGCATCGCCCTGTCCTCCTCCGTGAACGCCGGTACCTCTTTCGGCATATGCGTCTCCTCCTCATGCGGCGGGGTATCCCCGCCTTTCTGGACCGTATGATACCACCCGCGGTTGGGGAAGTGGTCGCATGAGATGGGACATTTCGCCCATAGCGTGAACAACCGGCCAGGCCGCACAACTGCGGTCTGGCCGGCATCCATCTGTCTGTTCCCTTGTCCGCGCTCTACTCGTCCTCGCCCAGCTCCAGGTACACCACCACTGCCGCGTTGGGCCCCACATGGGTGCCGATCACAGCGCCCACAGAGTGGACCTCGCAGGGGAAGACGCCGTAGGCTTTCTCCACCTGGGCCTTCAGCTCAGTGCAGAGGGTGTCTGTGGCGGTATAGCCGTAGTACACGGGGAGGCGGGGGTCCCGATTGAAGTTGGCACCGATGCACTTCAGCACCGCTGCGATGGATCCCTTGGTGCCCATGCCCTTACCCACTAGGCGGATGGCGCCCTTGTCCAGGGTGATCACAGGCTTCACCTTCAGAAGCCCGCCCACCACTGTTACCGCCGCGGGGAGCCGCCCGCCCTTGTGGAGGTACTCCAGGGTGTCCACCACGGCAAGGAGCCGCACCCGTCCCTTCATCTCCTCCAGTTTGGAGACAATCTTCTCGGCGGGAAGTCCGGCGTCCCGCATCCGGATGCCGGCGTCCAGCAGCAGCCGCAGGCCCAGCACCGTCTGGGTGGAGTCCACCACGTAGATGTTCTCATAGCCGCAGATGGACTGGGCGATCCTGGCGCTCTGGCAGGTGCCGGAGAGGGCCGCCGCCAGGAGCACGCAGATCAGCGTATCCCCCTGGTCTCTCGCCGCCTCAAAGCGCTGGAGAAAGTCGTCCGGACTGGCCTGGCTGGTGGTGGGGAGCTCCTCCGCCTCCGCCAGCTTCTCGTAGAAGGCCTTGTGGTCCAGATCCAGCCCGTCCAGGTAGGTGTAGTCCCCGAACTGCAGCTTCAGCGGGACGATCTCAATGTCCCGTCTGACACCCTCCTCCGGGCGGATATCCGCTGTGCTGTCTGTGAGAAAACGAATGGCCATGGCTCATTTCCCCTTTCCTCCGGCACTGCCGGCCTCCTATGCGTCCTGCTGGGCTTGGCCTTGATGAGACTCTTCTGTATTATGCCCTTCCAGGCGGGCAGAATCCCTGCCCTGCCGGCCCATCTCGGTAAAGAAGTGATCCAACTGGTGGAGGGACTGGAGCAGCACCTCCAAGCCATCTTCTGTGAGGCCGGCGGAGGCGTCCTGCACCATCTTGGCGTGGAAGGCCTCGTGGACCCGGTCCGCCTCCTGGCCCCTGGGGGTGAGGGTTACCCGGATGATGCGCCGGTCTCCCGGCTCTCCGCCCCGCTTCAGATACCCCTTTCGCACCAACGTATTCACCGCCGTGGTGAGGGTGCTCACCCGGATGCTCAGAGCATCGGCGATCTGGGTCATGGTGTTGCGGCCCTCATCGGTGAGGTCTCCCACGGCCTCCAGCACATGGAGTTCCTTTACAGACAGGTCCTTGGCCCCCACATCCCGCAGGGCCGCCTCTTCCAGCGCCATGATCTGATTGAATACGTGCACAAAGAAGCGGTTCAGCTCCTCCTGCTGCTGTTGGGTCATCGCGGTCATCTCCAGGGATACTTTGAATATCTAACAGAATAAGGCCCTGGGCGGGGGCTGTCAAGGGGGGAAACGCCCATTTTCCAGCGATTTGAGACATTTCTTTTGTTTTGTTGCTTGCTTTTCAGCATTCACTCCACTATACTTGAAACAGAGACAACCGCTCCGGTCTCCCACAGGCCGGCGTCCACGACCCCGCTCAAAGCGGCACGGGAGGAGACCACAACATGCTGGACGAACTGCTGCAGCTCATTCGCGCCCGCACCCCCATCGAAGAACTGGACCCCGGCCCGTACCGCACCCTGAAGGTGCAGGGCATGCAGTTCCACCTCTCCGCATACAACCTGTCGGAGCTGGGGCACCTGTCCCTGCTCTCCGCCAAGGGCTTCCTCGGCATGATGCAGATGGACACCCTGATCTTGAACCCTCTGGAGCGGGATCTCCCCCTCCTCTCCTACGACCGCATTCACGCCATGGGGGCGGACACCTTGATTCTGGAGTATTACAACACCTTTCTCAGCCCTATGGACCTCTCTCCCCTGGACGCGGTCCAGCAGAAGTATCAGGCCCTGCCGGAGCGGGACTCCAGCACCCATTGGTATGACAGCCTCCGTCTCCCCCAAAGCCTCTCCAAAAAGGGCAAGAAAGCAGACACCCCCGCCATGGACAACGCCGCGCAAGACAGTCTCACTGCATTTCTGGATCTGGCCGCCGTTGCCAAGCCCTGTGCCGCCTCGGAGAAGCGGGGCATGGCCGCTCTCTACGTAGAGGGGCTCCTCACCAGGGGCGGCCCCTCCACAGACGTGTTCCGCAAGCACCTGGGGAGAGACCAGACGGGGGAACTGTTCCGCTCCGTGCTCTTCGGCATCACCCCCATGCTACAAACCCCATAATACCCGCCAGCCGCAGCCTCTCACACCGGGAGACTGCGGTTTTCCGCTTTTGCCACTTTTTTCGGCGGAAGTTGTAGGGAATGGAGACGGATTCCGGTGTATACTGGTAGGCGGAAGAGCCAGGAGAATGGAAAGGAGGCGGTGGCGATGCAGACAGACGCAGACATTGTGGCCCTGTACCTGCAGCGGTCTGAAAAGGCCCTGGAGGAGACCCAGCAGAAGTACGGGGCGTACTGCCGTTCTGCGGCATACGGCATCCTCCACGATCTCCATCTGGCGGAGGAGTGTCTCAACGATGCGCTGCTCCGGTGCTGGAACTCCATCCCGCCCCATCAGCCGGAGAACCTGCGCACCTATCTCGGCAAACTGGTGCGCAATGTGGCCATCAACCGGCTGGAGGCCAACACCGCGGCAAAACGGGGCGGCGGGCAGCGGGAACTTGCCCTGGAGGAGCTGTCTCAGTGCCTTCCCGCCGAGGATCCAGACGCCATGGATGATTCCCTCGCCGTGCGCCTCGCCCTGGATCGATTTCTGGCCACCCTGTCCCAGGACAGCCGGCGGATCTTTGTCCGGCGGTACTGGTTTCTGGACTCCGTGCAGGACATCGCCAGGGCATACGGCTTCACCGAGAGCAAGGTCTCCGTCTCCCTGTACCGCACCCGGGAAAAGCTGCGGAAGCATCTCATGAAGGAGGGCATTTCGGTATGAAACGAGAAGATCGGCTGTTGGACTACATCGGAGAGATAGACAGCAAATACGTGGAGGACGCCATGCACGGGCCATCCGAGGCACAGGCGCCCCGGACCTATTGGCGGAAGGTACGCACCAAGGCCATCGCCGCGGTTGCCTGCCTGGCCCTGGTGATGGGCGCTGTCCTCACGGCGCGGCTTCTCCCCCAGGGGACCGCACCCGATGCCGGGGACCCCGCACAAAATGAGGCGGAAGGCCCCGCCCCGGATGGCACCCTGCTCCCGGCGGATGGCGACTCCCCGGATGCGTATCAGGTCGTGTCCTGGCACGGGAAGTCCGTCCAGTACAGCACAGCCGCCGCCCTGGAGAAGGCAGAGCCGGGTACTGCGCTCACCCTCTATGCCGTGGCAAAACCGGATCCCCAGACCCTCTATGAGGGAAAATCTCTGCAGACCTACGAAGAGGAGGCCGATGCCCTGGCCCATCGGGCGGAGCAGCTGGCGATGCTCCAAAAAGAGGGGCCGGAACTGCAGTACGGAGAGCGTCTCTACACCGAAGGCCTGCCAGACGGCACCCGCTGGGAAGAGGAGCTGTTCCGAGAGCGGGTGGCATACTACGGGGAGCTTCTGGACCAGTATGTCAAGGACGGGCACTTTCTGGAGGACCAGTGTGCGGCTGATCTGGAGCAGTGTGAGGCCGATGCCGAGGCGGCGGCAGCGCTGGCCTTGGAGGCCCGGATAGAATGTCAGCGGGAGATTCTGCAGGATCTGTACGTTGTATTCGAAGCAGAGGGGCACGCGGTGTCCCTGGACGTGGACGGCACAGCCCTCAACCTCACCATCTCCCCGCAGGACTTCACACGCCTGGAAATGCCCGAGAGCACAGCCTATGTGGTGTTTACCATCCCGGTGCCCCAAGCGGAGGAGGACACATCCGTGCCGGATTGTCCGCCCGCCTGACCAGGACCCCAGGCAGTCTCATCACGCAGGTATCTACAAAGCAGCAAAAAGTGCCAAAAGGGCGGTATTGCATGGTCAATACCGCCCTTTTGGCATGTGGAATATAGTCTGATCTCCGCAAATGGGAGTGTACTCTCTTCTTTCAATGCAACGAACAGACTGTCTCGTACCAGAAGCTATCGAGGCAGCGTGAGGACCCCCGCGCAGTGGGAGACCTGGGTGAAGGAGAGCGCCGGGAACACGCGCTGCAGCTCTTCGAAGACGAAATAGAACTCCTCGTCATCCCACGCCTCACCGGCCATCTCTCGGCACCGCTCCAGCTGCTTCCGGGTTGTAAAGGCCACATCGCCGATCAGGATCTGGCCATTCTCTTTGAGACAGCCCTGCAGGGGGCGGAGGAAAGCAACCTTCTGGTCGTCTGTGAGGTGGTGGAGGGAGTATATCGCTATGATGAAGTCGTAGGAGTGGTGCAGCAGCGGCTCTGCCAAGCCTTGCGCAAAGTCTCCCTGGTAGAGATGGGCTCCCGGCATCTTCTCCCCTGCCAGTTCGATCATTCTGGTGGAGAAGTCCTGTCCGTAGATCACGCAGCCGTGTTCATACAGCTTGGCTGTGAGGGTACCGGTACCGAATCCGATGTCCAGCACCGTGGCATGCGGCTTCGCCAGGACGGTCTGAAAGATGCGGCTCAGCACATCCTTGTACCCGGCAAAGGGATATGTATTGCCTTCGTCTGAGACGCCGACAGATCTGTCGTAGTCGTCCGCCCAGAGGTCAAAGCCGGTTTGGTCCAGCATGTCTCCCTCTCCTCAATCAGATTGCCGCGATGCCTTTCCGGACAAGCAGAAGTTTGTCGCTATTCTCTTACCATTCTGAAAAAAGTACCTGTTCCAATCTCCGTTGTCTGTTCATACGGCTCTCCGTCAATACGAAACCCTGCGTGCAGATAGCACGATACAGCTCTCATGTTCCAGGTGCGCACCTCAAGATACAGTGGCTTCTCGGGATACAGCTTTTTTGAGATGTGGTATGCCTCCTCCAGCATCCTGCGGCCATACTGTCTCCCGCAAAGAGCGGGACAGACGCCAACACCTATGAAGACTTCTGTATCTTTCTCTCGAATATTCACAAAACCCACAAGCAAATCCCCATCCAGAAAAGCAAAGTAGTTTTTCGCGTTCTTTGGATTCATAAAGCCGGTTTGCTGTGCCCTCATCATATCATAAGGCGGAAGATTGTATATCTCATACTCTCCGGTATATTTCCAAGCACAAATCTGCCGTTTGTCCTCTTCCGTCAAATATCTGAATTTCAGTTGGTCCATAGATCTCTCCCCCGCAAATTCCGACTTTCTCATGCATCGTCCCTCACGAAATCCAGACTATTCTGCTCCCCATCAAACGGGAAATTGTGAGAGCAAACACAAGGCTCTTCCATTCTCGCCTATACTCTGGCTCCAACCTCTACTGCAACGCGCAAGATACGTTCCCGCATGTCCTCCGGCATGTGGCCGAGGATGCGGGGATCCCAAGCTACTCCGTCCAGACAGTCGGCGGCATAGAGCAAGTAGTGAACATCGACCCCGCGAAAATCGCCGCAGGCAGTCAGGGAGGCGCTTTCCATTTCCACGGCGGCGCAACCCTCGGCTTTCCGGCGTTCCATGGCTTCTCTCGTCTCCCGGTATACGGCATCCGTGGTCCAGACCTTCGCCTTGCGGAAGGGCACCTTCAGCTCGTCAAGGATCGTAATCAGACGCGCTGCTGTTTTGACCTCGATGTAATCGGAGGGCGGGGCGTAGTGGTAGCTTGTGCCCTCGTCCCGGTATGCCGCAGTCGGGACGATGAGATGCCCGCTTGTCAGTTTCTGATCCAGCGACCCCGCTGAGCCGAAAAAGAGGAGCTTCCTCGCCCCCATGGCGATCACCTCCTCCAGGACGCTGGCGGCGGCGGACCCGCCGATGGGCGATTGGTAATAGGCCATTGCCTGTCCCCGGACTTCAAATTTCCATATCGGAATGGGACGCCCGCTTTGGCTGGCCGCGATCTGTTCCACCGGGAAGAGCGAGGTGAGCAAATTCGTGGTTTTCGCGGAAAAGGCAGACAGGACCATTTCCGGGAACCCTGGCACTGTGTTCGTTATATCCCGCGCCGTGAGGATCTCCTCTCCGCTACGTTCAAAGGAATCAATAATCATTTTGAGAACCCCTTTAAATTATCATGCCAAGGTCATAGGTTTCGTTTCTTGGTCTCTCGTCTCCCATCATCATTGCTCATGTAACAGTGGATCTATCATTCCGATTTATTTTCGCCATGAGCACGATCCGCCAAATGATCTGCTCAATTCGCCCTACAGCTTCTTCTCGAACACGTACTGTTGTGGCGTCATGCCCATGGCCTGATACATGGCGATGGCTCCCTTGTTGAAGTCCCAGGTGTACACATCCAGGCGAACCGCTCCCTGCTCTTTTGCCCAGGCCTCCACCTTAGCAAAGAGTTTTGCAGCGATCCCTCGGCGGCGATAGGCGGGCATGACATAGATGTTGTCGAGGCACACGTTCTTCAGCCCCTTGACCATGACACTCTCGTTCCACAGCGTCGCCCGGACCACCCCCACCAGCCGCTCCCCATCAAAGGTTCCCAGCTGCAAAACCTCCGGGTCGGCCAGATTTTGCGCATACGCCTCCCGGGGATAGGTCTCCTCCCCCTCCCGCAGCACACAGCAGTCCGGCCTCGCTTTGGCGTGGAAGTCATCCAGCGCCACATACAGTTCCAGGACCTGCTCATAATCGGACTCTGTCAGTTTTCTGATTTCCATGTGTTCCTCCTATCTTGCTGCAGCAAAGCTGTTGGCCACCATGCCCGCTACAATCAGCGCAATCCCGGCAAAGCCAACCGCAGTGGGCAGGCTGTCTCCCAGAAAGAGCACACCGCCCAGGATTGTGAACAGCACCTCCCCAGACTGGGTTGCCTCCACCATGGCGAGTTGCCGGGCGTCTTGTTTGGAGAGGTTCGTAGCCTCGAAGAAGAGCATTGTGGCGATGACGCCAGAGAAGAGCGCCACAGAAAAGCCCTGTGCAACCTGTCCCACGGATGGCACACCGTGACTCACCAGGGCGATCCCACTCATCAGCAGCCAGAACGGCATGCTGCAGAGGGTCATACCAAAGACCCGCTGGAAGGTGGAGAACGCTGGAGGGCAGCAGGCCATCATCTTGCGGTTCCCCAGGGGATAGGAGAACGCAGCGATCAGAATCAGCACCAGCGCCGGCAGGGTTCCCTCCAGCCGCATGGTGCGAAAGTGCGCCGCCTGCAGCAGGAACACCCCCAGCAGGATCACAGCGGAACAGGCCAGGTTCTTTCCGGGGATCTTCTTCCCAAACAGCGGCGTCAGCAGGATACCAGCCACGATGGTCAGCTGCCAGGTGGCCGCCACGAACCAGCTCTCTCCGTACACGGATGCCCAAGTCAGGGGCGCGTAAAACAGCCCGAAGCCCACGGTACTCCACAGCAGCCAGGGGCCAGGGTTCGCCTTTACCTCTCGCAGCACAGGGCCAACGCCGCCGCGGCAGCTCGCCAGCACCCAAGTCATGGGCAGCATGAAGAGGTAGCGGAGGCTGGCACTCCACAGCCAGTAGCCGCCGCCCAGATTCATGCTGCGGTTTAGCACAAAGGTGGCCGCAAAGAAAAGGGAGGCCAGCATCCCCAAAAACACTGATTTTCTCATGCATCGTCCCTCACGAAATCCAGACTATTCCAAAATTTTATCGGTTCGCTATCAATTCCAACATCTCTTGAGAAAGCACCGTGATTTCCCCGTTTAGGATCCGATAGATCCGCCCAGTCAACGAGGCGTATCCGTCTTTTATAAAAAAAGCGCTGTCATCTTCCATTGCACAAATAGGGAGTTCCATGGAGACTTGCTTCAATGTTTGTACCAATTCTTTGTTTTCCCTGTCAAAATAAGCTTTGATTGTAATATTGGTTAGGGCCAGTCCATCGTAAGGCGTCAAGGATTCCCAAATATCGACCGAATGCTTTGCCATATTGATCGACCCGGCGCTCACCCCTAAAATGACCGCCGAACAATTGCGGATTTCATCAACAATCGCTTTTCTACGAAGCAGTTGAAATTGCTGCGTTGCATTGCCACCCATAAGGAAGATACACGAACCCGTTCGGATGAGCTCTTTCGCGAAAACCGCCTCTGTTCTGTTGTCAATTACATAGTATTCAGAAAACGGCAAATCACATTCTTCAAGCATACCGTGCATACCGGCAGCATCATTATCATTGCGTTGATATTCAGACGGCCATGCGCTTATAAACACAAGCCTTTTGCGAACAGATAATTCTTCTTTGAGACGATTCACAACGGCATCAGGAAAATGAAGCGTTGGGAACCCGCTAAACAAGCCAAGCATTTGTGCATTCATGAATCTTTTCCTCCCGATTTGCTCATGCATCGTCCCTCACGAAACCCAGACCACCCTGCTCCCAGGCAAGCAGGTATTTGCATATATCAATCATACCGTAAACTCTGTCCATTCGATACGGTTGTACTGCATGACATCGTCCGCCTTCTTCATGCCAAGCTTTTCGTAAAAGGGAACGGCATTTTCGTTTGCAATTAGATATAAAGCGATGTCCTTTTCGCCGCCCGCTAGCTCGTGTGCGGTTTTCATGAGCCGTCTTCCGATTCCCTGTCTTTCGTACGCCCTATCAACGCCCAGGTCTGTGACATACAGCCACTAGGCAAAATCCGTCAATCCGAACAGTACCCCTATAACAGTGCCGTTCTCGTCTCTTGCAACCAGGCTGATCGAGACATTGCCAACCAGTTTTTCGATCCGCTCCCGAAAGCGCTCTCTTGGATATTGTGCCCCTAAATCTGTTCTTTTCAAAAATTCAATATATTCGTCAGCAGAAATACGTTCTTCTTCGTTTTTCACATTGCTGTTCAAAATGTAGTCCGCCTCACAAGCATCATTTTATCGGTTCAATTCATTTTCTTCATAAAAAGATCAGTATGCGAACGATTCGCTCGCTCACCTGCCCTGCAGCCTCTTTGAGGTTCCTCTCACTGCGCAGTTCCTGATCCGGTCCAGCATGTAGGCGGCGAACCGTCCGGCCCTCTCATCCCTTTGCGCAGGGGTTGCGTCAGAGAGGTATGCCGCAAGTGTAGATGCAATGAGGCCGTGATTTTCCATCGGGAGATTGGCAATGCCCCATTCTCCGCCCTCCCGCTTAGACAGGATCAATCCCTCTGTGCCGTACGCCAGCACCCTGCATAAATTCAGAATCACATAGACCGGGTTCTCCTGGATCGCATCTTCCGCATCCGCCACGTCATTCCAAATGCTGTCCCAGTAGAATTCGCTCTGTACCGGTCCAAAGACCTCTGGAATCGACTTCCCATAGAGGCACTTGCCCCGTTGGAGCGTGATCGTCACATGGGCCGCCAGATCTCTGTCCACACCCTGCATCTTCTGGATATACTCCGCTGGATTCCTCCGATACCAATCCAGGTGGGCCACGGAAAAATGCAGTTCGAACGGCGTGGGATAGACAAAAGGCTTGCACACGTCTTTTCGGACAACGCTCATCTCGATTCCCTTGGGCGGCGCATTCTCGTTCAACCGGACCACCATGTCCATGTACCGCAGCTTCGTCTCACCAGACAATTCCCGTTCAGTCACCACCAGCAGATCAATGTCGCTCTTCTTCTCGTTGAAGCACTCCATCGCCGCAGAGCCGTGGAGATACACTCCCACAAGGTTTTCCTCCAGAATGCGATGGCTCTCCCAGACAAACGCTTTCAGAATCTGATCAATGCCCATCCGTTTTGTACTCGCCTCATCCATTTGCAAGAGCATCCTCTCCTGTCGCATTCCGTTCTGCCCAGCCGTTCCTGCAAACCTTAGCACCTTTTCCCCACAAGTACAAGCCCCTTGCAGTTGAAAAGGCTCCCCGGACTGAAAAGCCGGAGAGCCTTATGCGTGATATTAGCGCACCTGTCCGTTGCCGGTGATGACGTACTTCCAGGTGCAGAGCTCCCGGAGGCCCATGGGACCCCGGGCGTGGAGCCGCTGGGTGGAGATGCCCATCTCGCAGCCCAGGCCGAACTCGCCACCGTCTGTGAAGCGGGTGGAGACATTCCAGTACACCGCGGCGGAGTCCACAGCGGCCAGGAAGTGCTGCGCGGTCTCCCGATTCTCCGAGACGATGCACTCGGAGTGGCCGGTGGAGTGCTTTGCGATGTGCTCGATGGCCGCATCGGCGTTCTCCACCACCCGGACACCCAGGATATAGTCCAGGAATTCGGTGTCGAAATCATTGGGGCCGGCGGGGGTGCCGTCAACGAGGATGGCGGCCAGGGGGTCCAGGCGGAACTCCACCGGGGGCTTGCCGTTGGCCTCCCGGTCCTTCTGGAGCCGCTGCGCCATCTTGGGCAGGAAGTCCGGGGCGATGGCCCGGTGGACCAGGCACACCTCACAGGCGTTGCACACGCTGGGCCGGGAGCACTTGGCGTTCTCCAGGATGTTGAGGGCCATCTCCTGGTCTGCGTCCTTGTCCACGTAGACGTGGCAGATGCCGGTGCCCGTCTCGATCACAGGCACGGTGGCCTGTTCCACGCAGGCCTTGATGAGGCCGGCGCCGCCCCGGGGGATCAGGAGGTCCACGTAGCCGGAGGCGGTCATAAGAGCGGTGGCGGAGGCCCGGGTGGTGTCCTCTACGAGACCCAGGGCGTCTGCCGGGAGACCGGCGGCCTGCAGCCCCTGCTGCAGGACGGCGGTGATGGCGGCGGCGGAGCGGTGGGCCTCCTTGCCGCATCGGAGCACGCAGGCGGAACCGGCCTTCAGGGCCAGGGCCGCCGCGTCCGATGTCACATTGGGACGGCTCTCATAGATGATGGCGATGACGCCCATGGGCACCGCCTTGCGCTCAATAGTCATACCATTGGGCCGCTCGATGTGGGAGAGAACCTCTCCCACCGGGTCCGGCAGCTGGGCCACGTCCCGGATGCCGTCCGCCATGCCGGCGATCCTGCTGGCGGTGAGGGCCAGGCGGTCCAGCATCACCGGGGAGATGGTGCCCCGGGCGGCCTCCATGTCCTGGGCATTGGCGTCCAGGATGGCGGTGGTGTTGGCCATCAGTGCCTCCGCCATCGCCAGAAGGGCCTTGTTCTTTGTCTCGGTATCGGCCAGTGCCATGGCGGTCTTCGCCGCTTTGGCCCGCTCCAGAATCTCTTGTTTGCTGCTCATGATTGGTTTGCTCTCCTTCCCAAAAACCGGGTGCCGCAGGGGTTGCCGGCGGCGATGTCATAGAGGGATGCGGGGTTGCGCCCGTTGGCGATCACCATGTCGCAGCCCTGGGCATTGGCGATCTTTGCCGCCTTCAGCTTGGTGGCCATGCCGCCGGAGCCCAGGGCGCTGCCAGCGCCTCCGGCGAGGGCCTCCAGCGCCGGGGTGATCTCGGACACCTCCGGGATCAACACCGCGTCCGGATTGGTGCGGGGATCTGCGGTGTAGAGGCCGTTGATGTCGCTGAGGAGGATCAGAAGGTCTGCCCCCACGCAGCCCGCCACGATGGCAGACAGGGTGTCGTTCTCGCCGATGGTGGTGGCCACACCCACCTCATCGGTGGCCACGGCATCGTTCTCATTCAGCACAGGCAGGGCCTGCAGGTCCAGAAGACGCGCCATGACGTTTTGGAAATTTCTCCGCCGCTCCGGGTAGTCCACATCCTCCCGGGTGAGCAGGATCTGGGCCACCGTGTGCCCGTACTGGCCGAAGAGGCGGTCGTAGGTGTACATGAGCTCGCACTGACCCACGGCGGCGGCGGCCTGTTTGGTGGGCATGTCTCCGGGGCGGCCGGGGAGGTTTAACTTGCCAACCCCCATGCCGATGGCACCGGAGGACACCAGGATGATCTGATGGCCCTCGTTTTTGAGATCGGAGAGCACCTTTACCAGCTCCTCCACCCGGCGGATGTTCAGCCGCCCTGTGGCGTGGGCCAGCGTGGAGGTCCCCACTTTTACAACGATCTTCACTGCAAATCTCCTCTGTATGAAATGTGGGCCTATCTTAACACAGGGAGGGGAAAATGGGAAGACTCTGCCGCCGGGTTTTGCAGGGATCCGCCAATCTTCGTGCAGAATTCCCCACGGGGGCGGGGAGGATCCGCCGTTCTCCGGCAACTTCTGCATGGAAGGCGCCAGAGAAGCCCAGCAGTTGGGGCCCATACTGTCCCGCCCCACCCGCACCGCCAGTCCCGCACCTGTCTCCAGCACGCCCCTGCCCTCAGTACTGCCGCACCACGCTCTTCACCCGGCCCAACAGGGTGCAGTCCTCGGGGTCGATCTCCCGGTACGCTGCGCTCTGGTTGACGGGGGCGTACCAGGACTCCCCGTCCGCGGTCCGCAGCAGCCGCACCTCCACCGCCCGCTCCAGCTGGATGGCCGCCAGGTCCCCGTCCCCGGGCTGGGCTTTGGAGTCTACCACCACCATGTCCCCGGGCACCACCGCGGCGCCGGCGATGGCGGCGTTGGGCACCTGCAGGGCGAAGAGGCCCTCAAAAGACGGCAGGTCCGGGCAGGACACATAGCGCAGCACGTTCTCGCTCCGCAGGGCGGGCAGCACCAATAGGTCGTTCCGCAGCAGCGGGATCTTCCGGCTCTCCGGAAGGAGGTCCGCCTGGGGAAAGGACACCCCCAACGGCCTGCCGTTGCCGCCCACCACATAGCCGTCCTCTTTCAGTATGCGCAGGTGATACTGTACGGTGGAGGTGGAGTTCAGTTGCACGGCCTGGGCGATCTCCCGCACGGTGGGCGGATAGCCGTATGCCCCGGAAAAGGCGATGATGAAGTCCAGGATCTCCTGTCTGGTGTTCCGTCTCGGCATGGGACACACTCCCTCTCTCGTTTTCTCTGCTCTGGCTTCAGACTACCACTTTTTCACCCTATCTTCAAGCGGATTTCTGCCATTTCACAGGCCTCCACCGGCAATTTTGGAATATTACGTCACTCTGCGTACAAAAATAATTCGAAAGTCCCATTTATGGGACAGTTGATTTTCCCACACACGGCATTTCCAGCTCCCGCTTCTCCCCGCAGCGATTGGCAAAAACGCCGAAAAATTGCCGAGACAAACCGCAAAAAAGGACTTGCATTCCGCTTTCTCCTGTGATAGACTGGCCTTTGCCTGTTCGGGGCCGTATTGCCCCTTCCATATCAACCTGACCCGAAAGGATTTGAGACCCATGACCCCTGTCCAGATCGTCTTCTCAATCATCTACTTTCTGATCGCCCTGGCGCTCATCGCCATCGTGATGCTTCAGTCCGGCAAGAGCGCCGGCCTGTCCGGTGCCATCGCCGGCGGTGCCGACACCTTCCTGTCCAAGAACAAGGCCAAGTCCGCAGACGCCAAGCTGGCCAAGGCGACCAAGTGGGTCGCCATCGGCTTCATGGTGCTCACCGTGATCATCGGCCTGCTGGCATCCTGAGAAGACCCCAAACCGCAGCCGATTCCCCTGGGGGAATCGGCTTTTCTATTTTTCTGGAAAGAAGTCTGAATTTGCCGGCGGAATCTGCGAAAAAAGTATAATCTTGTGATTGCAAACTGCAGCGAGATTTGCTATTATGATGGCGTTGGCGAATACAAGTCCAGTGAGAGGAAAACGCCTCTCTTATTTGAAAAGGAGGAAGTAAACGCTTATGGCTCGTAAACACTTAACCATGGACGGCAACACCGCTGCTGCACACGTGTCCTATGCCTTTACGGAGGTAGCCGGAATCTATCCGATCACGCCCTCCAGCCCGATGGCAGACTACGTGGACCAGTGGGCCGCCCAAGGCCGGAAGAACATTTTCGGCCAGACCGTCAAGGTCATTGAGATGGAGTCCGAGGCCGGCGCATCCGGTACCGTCCACGGCTCCCTGGCAGCAGGTGCTCTCACCACCACCTACACCGCATCTCAGGGACTGCTGCTCATGATCCCCAACATGTACAAGATCGCCGGCGAGCTGCTGCCTGGCGTGTTCCATGTGTCCGCCCGGACCGTGGCCAGCCACGCACTGAACATCTTCGGCGACCACTCTGACGTCATGGCCTGCCGCCAGACCGGCTTTGCCATGCTGGCAGAGACCAACCCGCAGGAAGTCATGGACCTGGGCGCCGTTGCCCACCTGTCCGCGATCAAGGGCCGTGTCCCCTTCCTGAACTTCTTCGATGGCTTCCGCACCTCTCATGAGATCCGGAACATCGAGATCTGGGACTATGATGATCTGGCTGAGATGGTGGACTGGGACGCCATCGCCGCCTTCCGCGCCCGCGCTCTCAACCCCGAGCGCCCCGTCATGCGCGGCTCTCACGAGAACGGCGATATCTTCTTCCAGCACCGCGAGGCCTGCAACCCCTACTATGACGCCGTTCCCGCCATCGTAGAGGAGTACATGGCCAAGGTCAACGCCAAGCTCGGCACCAACTATCAGCTGTTCAACTACTACGGCGCTGAGGATGCAGACCGCGTCATCATCGCCATGGGCTCCATCTGCGATGTGGCAGAGGAAGTCATCGACTACCTGAACGCCCACGGCGAGAAGGTCGGCCTGGTGAAGGTCCGCCTGTATCGTCCGTTCCGGGCAGACAAGCTGCTGGCCGCCATCCCCGAGACCTGCAAGAAGATCGCTGTTCTGGACCGGACCAAGGAGCCCGGCGCCCAGGGCGAGCCTCTCTATCTGGACGTTGTCACCGCTCTGGCCAACGCCGGCCGGATGATCCCCGTCATCGGCGGCCGCTATGGCCTGGGCTCCAAGGACACCCCGCCCTCCAGCGTGTTCGCAGTCTATGAGGAGCTCACCAAGGAGCAGCCCAAGCGCCAGTTCACCATCGGCATCGTGGACGACGTGTCCGGCATGTCCCTGGAGGAGAAGCCCTCTCCCAACACCGCTTCCGAAGGCACCATCGAGTGCAAGTTCTGGGGTCTCGGCGGCGATGGCACCGTGGGCGCCAACAAGAACTCCATCAAGATCATCGGCGACCACACCGGCATGAACGTGCAGGCATACTTCCAGTATGACTCCAAGAAGACCGGCGGCGTGACCATCTCCCACCTGCGCTTCGGCAAGGCCCCCATCCGCGCCCCCTACTACATCAACAAGGCGGACTTCGTGGCCTGCCATGTGCCCGCCTACATCGTGAAGGCCTTCCCGATGGTCAGGGATGTGAAGGACGGCGGCGTGTTCCTGATCAACTGCCAGTGGTCTGACGAGGAACTGGATCACCATATGCCCGCAGTGGCCAAGCGCTACATCGCGGCCCACAACATCCAGGTCTACACCATCAACGCCATCGACCTGGCCATCCAGATCGGCATGGGCAAGCGCACCAACACCATCCTGCAGTCCGCCTTCTTCAAGCTGGCCAACGTGATGCCCATCGAGGACGCCATCACCTACATGAAGGACGCAGCCACCCACTCCTACCTGAAGAAGGGCCAGGACATCGTGGACATGAACCACAAGGCCATCGACCTGGGCGCCTCTGCGTTCAAGAAGTTCGAGGTTCCCGCCTCCTGGGCCACCGCCGAGGACGCCCCCAAGACCGAGAGCTATGCCGGCGAGGCTGGCCTCGTCAAGCAGGTAGAGGACATCATGGAGCCCGTCAACCGCATGGCCGGCGACTCCCTGCCCGTCTCCGCCTTCAAGGACCATGTGGACGGCACCTTCTGCCAGGGCGCTTCCGCCTATGAGAAGCGCGGCGTGGCCGTCTCCGTCCCCGCATGGGAATCCGCCACCTGCGCACAGTGCAACCAGTGCGCCTTCGTCTGCCCGCACGCCTGCATCCGTCCCTTCGCCCTCAGCGCCGAAGAGGCCGCCAATGCCCCGGCATGCGCCGATCTGGTGGACTTCAAGAACCCCAAGGTCAAGGGCACCTACAAGTACACCATGGCCGTCTCCCCGATGGACTGCATGGGCTGCGGCGTCTGCGTTGGCGTCTGCCCGACCAAGTCCCTGAAGATGGTGCCGCTGGAGCAGGAAGCTCCCAAGCAGCCCGCCTTCGACTATCTGGTAGCCACCGTCACCGAGAAGCCCGAGGTCACCACCACGGCCAACGTGATCGGCAGCCAGTTCAAGCAGCCCCTGCTCGAGTTCTCCGGCTCCTGCGCAGGCTGTGCCGAGACCGCCTATGCCCGCCTCGTCACCCAGGTCTGCGGCGAGCGGATGTACGTCTCCAACGCCACCGGCTGCTCCTCCATCTGGGGCGGTCCCGCTGCCACCTCTCCCTACACCAAGAACAAGGACGGCAAGGGCGTTGCCTGGGCCAACTCCCTGTTCGAGGACAACGCTGAGCACGGCCTCGGCATCTACCTCGGCCAGAAGGCCATCCGCAACCGCCTCGCAGAGAAGACCGCTGCCCTGATCGCGAAGGAAGGCGTCAATCCCGATGTGGCCGCTGCCGGCCAGAAGTGGCTGGACACCATGGAAGACGGCGAGGCCAACCAGGCTGCCACCAAGGCTTACATCGCCGCCCTCGAGGCCTGCGACTGCGATTGCCAGCTCCGCAAGGACATCCTCGCCGAGAAGGACTACCTGAACAAGAAGGCCGTCTGGATCTTCGGCGGCGATGGCTGGGCCTACGATATCGGCTACGGCGGACTGGACCATGTCCTGGCCTCCGGCGAAGACGTGAACGTGTTCGTCTTCGACACCGAGGTGTACTCCAACACCGGCGGCCAGGCCTCCAAGGCCTCCAACATCGGCCAGGTGGCACAGTTTGCCGCTGCCGGCAAGACCGTGGCCAAGAAGTCTCTGGCTGAGATCGCCATGCAGTACGGCTACGTCTATGTGGCACAGGTCGCCATGGGCTCCAACATGAACCAGACCCTGCAGGCCATCCGCGAGGCCGTTGCCTATCACGGCCCGTCCCTGGTCATCGGGTACAGCCCCTGCGAGATGCACTCCATCAAGGGCGGCATGACCAACTGCCAGACCGAGATGAAGAAGGCTGTCGCCTGCGGCTACTGGAACCTGTTCCGGTTCAACCCGGCCAACAAGGCAGCCGGCAAGAACCCGTTCACGCTGGACTCCAAGGCCCCCGCTGGCGGCTATCAGGAGTTCCTGATGAACGAGGCCCGGTACTCCTCCCTCACCCGGTCCTTCCCGGACCGCGCCAAGGACCTGTTCGCCAAGAACGAGGCCGCGGCTATGGAGCGCTGGGAGCACCTGCAGAAGCTCATCACCCTCTACGCCTAATCCCTACCGCATCTTCCGCAGCCCCCGTCTTCGGACGGGGGCCGCGTCCCTTTTTCTCAGAAGTTGAGAGCGCAGCGCACCACCCCGGTGCGCTGCCCTCTTCGCTGCTCAGCCACGGACCAAGCGCGGAGATGCTGGACAGGCTTTTCATCAACAATCGTCCGGCCAGCCGCAAAAGAAGTGCACATTCCAGGGATACTTCCCCATAAAATGGAGTATATTCCTCTCAAGACAGGGTATCCTGAGGGTGTGTCCTCCTTTTCCTGGCCCAGCCTTTCATGAACGCCCTTCCCGGCACAGGCGAGCTGGGTTCCACCGCACCATAGAACCCTGCATCATTTCCAATTTTGATGGAATTTTCGCCCACTGGCCGCGGCCCCCAGTCGTTGTTCCTTATCAGGTTTGCACAATCTTTGTTCATTTTTGCAGGATGAAACGTTCCCCGTTTGCATATCGGCACTTTTTGTGCTAAAATCGGCCCGATCCAAGGGGGGTGACGTTCTATGACACAATCAGAGGTGAACCAACTGCTGGCACTGGCCATCCGCCAGGCCAGAGATTTGGGCATTCCCGTGGCAAAGAACATATCCCCCGTTGTGGAGCTGAACTTTCGGGCAAAGAATCGTTTCGGCTGCTGCATCCACCGCCCCACGGGGCCGGTGATTGAGCTCAATGCGAAACTGGCCATGGAGGGCAACCGAGACGCCATCCTGCAGGTGCTGGTACATGAGGTCCTGCACACCTGCCCGACCTGCTCCAATCACGACTACCGCTGGCAGTTCTACGCCAACCTGATGAACCAGCACTACGGGTACAACATCCAGCGCACGGACAACTTCAGCAATCTGGGTCTTGAGGACGACAGACAGGTGAAGTACTGGGTGATCTGCAACCGGTGCGGCAAGCGCTTTGCCCGTCTGAAGCGCTCCGCCGTGACGGACTACCCCGAGCGGTACCGCTGCCAGTGCGGCGGCACCCTGCGGGTGGAAAAGGCGCCCCCAGGCACCAGGCGGTAGGCGAAGTATGGTTTTCCCCTATCGGAGAGGCGGAATCTCCCATGGCCGTTCCAGTCTCTCCCGAGCGAAAGGAGCTCAATATGAATATCAAGTCCCGTATGCATGATCTGGCCCTGGAAAAGTACGGTGCAGCGCTCGCGCAGTGCACCGATGCCCAGCTGCACAACATCCTGCAGCAGATCTCCCAGGAGTACAGCACCGCTCGTCCCGCACCCCAGGGAGAGCGGAAGCTGTATTACTTCTCCGCGGAATTTCTCATGGGCAAGCTGCTCTCCAACAACCTGCTGGCCCTGGGCCTGTATCAGGAGGTGGACGACATCCTGAGAGAGGCCGGCCACTCCCTGGCAGCGGTAGAGGACGCCGAGACAGAGCCCTCCCTGGGCAACGGCGGCCTCGGACGGCTGGCAGCCTGCTTCCTGGACTCCATCGCCGCCCTCGGTCTCAACGGAGACGGCGTGGGCCTCATCTACCACTACGGTCTCTTCCACCAGAAATTCCAGAACAACTGCCAGACCGAAGTCCCAGACCCCTGGCTGGAGGACAACGGCTGGCTGATCCCCACCGGCACCACCTTCCAGGTCCCCTTCGGCTTCGGCAATGTGAACGCGGTCCTCTGGGACATCGCCGTCCCCGGGTCCCACACCGGCATCGCCAACCGCCTGCACCTCTTCGATGTGGAGAACCCCGCGCCGGCCCCCCAGAAGGGCATCGATTTCGACCAGACCGATCTCCCGGCCCACCTCACCTCTTTCCTCTATCCGGACGACAGCACCGAGGCCGGCCGGATTCTGAGAGTCTATCAGCAGTACTTCATGGTCTCCGCCGGCGCTCAGCTGGTGCTGCAAGAGCTGGAGGCCCGGGGCTTTGATCCCCACACCCTCTCCCAGCATGTGTCCATCCAGATCAACGACACCCACCCCTCCATGGTAATCCCCGAGATGATCCGGCTGCTCATGGCCAAGGGACTCACCATGGACGAGGCCATCGAGCAGGTCTCCAAGACCTGTGCCTACACCAACCACACCATCCTGGCAGAGGCCCTGGAGAAGTGGCCGCTGCACTTCTTCGAGAAGGCCTGCCCCGGCATCGTGCCCATCCTGAAGGAGCTGGACCACCGGGCAAAAGCTGCCTATCCCAACCCCGCCACCTATATCATCCAGACCCACAACCACGGCGGCCACAGTGTGGACACCGTGCACATGGCCCACCTCGCCATCCACTACGGCTACTCCGTGAACGGCGTGGCCGCCCTGCACACCGAGATCCTGAAGAACTCCGAGCTGAAGCCCTTCTACACCATCTACCCGGAGAAGTTCAACAACAAGACCAACGGGGTAACGTTCCGGCGGTGGCTGGAGGTCTGCAACCCCAAACTGGCCTCCCTGTTGGACGAGGCCGTGGGCGAAGGCTGGCGGAAGGACGCCATGCAGCTGGAGGGCCTTCTGGACCGCGAGCTGGACAACGCCTTCTTGCAGAAGCTGCTGGAGGTAAAGCAGAGCTGCAAAGTGGCCCTGGCAGACTCCCTGCAGCGGCATCAGGGCATCGCCATCTCCCCGGACTCCATTCTGGACATCCAGGTGAAGCGCCTCCACGAGTACAAGCGGCAGCAGATGAACTGCCTCTACGTGATCCGCAAGTACCTGGACATCAAGGCGGGCATTCTCCCCAAGCGGCCCATCACCGTGATCTTCGGCGCCAAGGCCGCCCCCGCCTACTATATGGCCAAGAACATCATCCATCTGATCCTCACCCTGCAGAAGCTCACCGAGAGCGATCCCCAGGTGGCCCCCTGGCTGCGGGTGGTGATGGTGGAGAACTACAACGTCACCTGGGCCACCAGGCTCATCCCCGCCTGCGACCTCTCCGAGCAGATCTCCCTGGCCTCTCAGGAGGCCAGCGGCACCAGCAACATGAAGTTCATGGCCAACGGCGCGGTAACCATCGGCACCCTGGACGGGGCCAACGTGGAGATCTTCAACCTGGTGGGCGCAGACAACATCTACACCTTCGGCCAGACCAGCAACCGGGTGATTGAGCTCTACGCCAAGCGGGCATACCGCTCCGCCGCGTACTATGAGCGCCCGGCCATCAAGCCCCTGGTGGACTTCCTGAAGGACCCCGCACTCATCGCAGCCGGTGGCAACCCGGATCTGCTGAACGCCCTCTGGAACGACCTCATCCACAAGGACTGGTTCATGGCCCTTCTGGACACCGAGGCCTACCTCCAGTGCAGAGACCGGGCCCTGGCAGACTACGAGGACCGCATGGGCTGGGCCCGCAAGATGCTCACCAACATCGCCCGCAGCGGCTTCTTCTCCTCAGACCGGACCATCCGGGAGTACAACCGGGACATCTGGCACCTCACCTGACCCTCCAAAGACGCGCCCATCCCGCCCGGGATGGGCGCGTGATATCCGTTCCCCGGCATGCCTTGTGCACGCCGGGGAACTGCTGTTTTCCGGCCCGAAACACCAGGCGATGACATCGGCGCCCATGGTAGGCCGCGGCAGCGCTCTGGCAACGTATTACCAGACCAATGAGACAAGAAACAGGAGCCGGTGCCCACTGCGGACGTCCGCAGTGGGCACCGGCTCCTGTTGTCCGGCGGTCCACTCTCGAAAGGCTCGATCTGGCGAACCGGACCGCCGGAAAGGGCGTGCGGGCGTACCGCGCACGATACGCCCGCACTGCTCCGAAAAGCCTTTCTCGGTTCTCTATGGCTTCTCGCAGTTTACTTCACGATATACTCTACCAACAATTCCATGATGGCGGCCACTTCACAGCGGGTAGCCGTGGCCGCCGGAGCCAGACGGCCGTTGCCGGTGCCACTGATGAGATGGTTGGCAACCGCCCACTTCATGGCGTCCTGAGCCCAGCCGGCCACCTTGTCTGCATCCGAGAAGGAATCCAGGCTGACGGTCTCGCTGTTGAGCACGCCGGTGGCTTTGGCGTACTGGTAGATCATCACCACGATCTCCTGTCTGGTGATGCTGCTGGTGGGATCAAAGATACCGGGGGATCTGCCGGCAATGATGTGGTGCGCACTGGCCCAGGCCACGGCGTCTGCGTAGAACGCATCTGCCGGCACATCTGTAAACTCGGCGCTTCCTTCTGTATCTTTGGACTTGCTCTCCAGATTCCAAAGGACGGTGGCCAGCTCAGCGCGGGTGATGTTCGCGTAGGGGGCAAAACTTGTGGGGCTTACGCCGTTGAACAGTTCATGGCTGGAGGTGAAGCTCACGTAGGAGCCAAACCACTCGCCGTGGACGTCCTCAAAGTCCCGGCTGTTGTTGACCACCTTCACAGTGGTGCAGCCGTCTATCACCACATAGGTCTTACCGTTCTCCACAACGGACTTGGGGAGGATGGTCTGGGTGCCGTCCGGGTGTACCTCGACAGCCACCTCGCCGTACTTCAGGTCCAGGGTGGCCTTGAGGTTGCCCACGCGATCTCCAACGCTCTTGCCGTCTGCCAGGATGTCCAAGGTAATGGCGCCGTTCTCCTTTGCCGCTGTGACCGTGAGGGTGTTGCAGTCCTGCAGCTCGGCCAGGGCCGCGTTGGGGATGTCCACATCGATCAGCGGCGCCTCCATGCACAGGGCGGCGTCGGTCTTCTCCACGATCTTGCTGATAACACTGCCGGGGAAGGTGGCGGTATAGGTAGAGACGCCTTTCGCCTCCTCCATAATGACGCCAACGCTCTCGCTGTCGTGGTCCAGGGCCTGCTGGATCATCTCATCGCCGATCGCCGCGGTGATTCTCGCCACAGCCGTGCTGTGCTCCACCGTGGCCACCGGCTTGGCTCTGGTCTCTGTGGAGACTACGCCATCGTGGTTCACATCGTTGGTGGAGACAATGGGCACTTCGGGCTCGGCGGGCGTTGGGGTCGGGGTGGGCGCCGGGGTTGCCGCAGGCTGCGGCTCCACCGGCGTGGCTGGCGTGGCCGGCTCTACAGGGACCGTGGGCTCAGGCGGGATCGTGGGATAGGAAGGATAGGAGGGATACGGTGGATAAGACGGATAAGGCGGATAAGAGGGAATGGGCGGATAAGAGGGAGTGGGTGGCTCAGAGGGTGTGGGCTCAGAAGGTGTGGTGCCGGTCACGATGTATCTGGCAAAGATGTTCATGCTGGCGTTCACAACAGTGTCCTCAGAGACAGGATCTCCGTTGCCGTCCTCCCAGCGGACAAAGGTGTACCCCGGATGTTCTGGAGGCGTGGGGAACCAGCCAGCAGAGCCGATGGTGGCGCCCTTGGCCACGGCGTATTTTGCGAGAACGGTGCTCGGGTTGTTGCCGTCCCGGAAGGTCACCGTGTAGTTGAGCTGGGGCTCCGGCTCCGGTTCATTGGGGTCCTCGATGTGGATGATGAAGTAGGTCTCCAGAGCGCTCCCGGAATCCGCATCCCGGTTCTTCACCATCACGCCGATGTACGCGTAGCCGGAATCCAGCGCGACCACATTGCCCGCCTGGTCCACCGTGGCAACGCTCTCGTTGTACGAGGTCCAGACCAGCTCTCTGTCCGCCGCCTGAGAGGGCAGCGGGTCCAGGATCACGTTGAGGGTGTCCGTATCATACTTGTTCATCTCAAGCATGTGCCCCTCGCGGCCCTGTGCGCTGGTGCCCACATCAATGGTCCGTGCGGTGGTGGGGAGGGTGATCACGGCGAAGTTGAGGTATCCGTATTTGCTCTCCGGCATGTATTTGCTGGTGGCCTTGATATAGGTGACGCCGGGTCCATCGGCCTTAAAGGTGATGCCGGTGTCGGTCTCCGTGATGACGCCCGGCACGCCGGACTCAATTGTCCATTCGAGGGGGCCGTACAGTCCATCGGGTTTTACATACGTCTCCCCGCGGACGGTTCCCGCCTCATTGCCCTCCTGGGGCACGCCGTCTGCGCGGATGATCATCTCGCTGGCGCTGCCGGCAGGGCTGTACGGCACAACGATGTGGCCGGTTTGGGGGTCGTACTCAAATGCCTGGGTCCAGTTGTTCGTCCTTTCAATCTCGTTCCCGTCATCCGTGTAGCGGGTGAAGAGGCGGATATGTTCTGGGAGCGCATACCCCGCCTCGTTGACGAGGAAGCCTTCCCACCTGCTGTCCACGCCTACGAAGTCCGGGCCGTCCAGGATCAGGCCGGTGGCCTGTTCCGTGGAGTTGGTGGTGCTGGGGCTGGTCGCCCCCGCAGCGGTGTAGAGGCGCACGGGGATCGTGTTGTGGGTGCTGCTGTCCCGGTATCTGGCGGACAGCATGGCGGTCTCGCCCTCGGTGACGTAGATGGTCTGCTCGCCGTCCAGAGAGGTGTTGGAAATCAGGCCATCGGTATCCGTGGGCTCGTAGAGGTCCTTCCAATTGAGATCCAAGGTCCTCACGCAGCCGCCGGTGACGGTGCCGTCCAGGTTCATTGTTCCGCCAAGGGTGACGGTGAGGGTGCCGCCGCCGCTCAGGCCTCCGGACTCGATGTAGTTGCCGAGAGAGTCTACCTTTGAGGATGCATAGAGGTAAATCATGCCCGTCATGGCATCTACGGTGTATTGGGCCACATCGATCAGCGCACCATCGCCGTACTTGTCTGCAGTGCCCTCGTCTTCCTTCACGGACCAGCTCACCAGAATGCCATCCGTTCCGCCGAGCAGTACATTGGCCGGGGTGACGTCCTGGATCTTGACGATGATGGCGCCGTCCGGGCTCAGGCCGTGGAAGCTTTCGAGAGACAGTTTGAAGTCTGTGACCTCCGTAGGCCGCTCGCGCACGGCTACAACTATCCGCTCATAGGCGCCGTTGCCGTTCTTCACGGTGATGACGGTCTGGCCCGGGCTCACCGCCGTCACATGGCCGGCTGCGTTCACAGTGGCCACACTGGGGTCTGCGCTCTCGAACGTAATCCCGCCCGATGCAGAGCTGTCTATGATGCTGAAGTCAAAGGTGTCGCCGACATACAGCAGGCCTGAGTTGGGGGTGATGGTGAGGCCGGAGTCCGGCTCCGTATTGTCTGTGCTGACGCGGGTCACGAAGTCGCCCTCGTTACCGGCGTAGTCCATGCCGGAGATCAGAACGCCGCCGGTCCACTCGAATTCGAAGTCCCAGCCCGTGCCCTCGTAGGGGTTGTTGAGCTCTACATCGGTCACGTCCGCCACAAAGGTCCACTCCTGGAGTGCGGCATCGTAGATCATCTTGGTGTAGATGGGGCTGTTATAGTCAAAGGCGGTATCTTCATCGCCGCTGTTCACGTCTCTGCGGATGACCTGGGGAATGATCTCCACGCCGGCGAGGGCGGCATTGTCCGTCACCGTACCGGTGATATACCGTCTGTCCTGATCGGTGAAGCTGGAGATCATGCCGTCTTTCAGGCGGGGACGCTCCTTGTCGATGAGGATCTCAAACTCGATGATGTCGCCGGTCATGTCCATCTCGTGGTCGTTGAAGGTGGGCCATGTGCTGGGATTGGAGAGGTCGAGGTTCCAGTAGTTCGTGACCGTCCGTCCGCTGAAGGTTGTTGTGCCAAGGGCGGAGTAGTCCCCTTCGCCGAAGCCGGCAATGGTGAATTTTACCCTTGTACCGCTGGGGATGGGGTCCCCTCTGCCGGTGAACGACCCATTTGCCAGTGCGGCGCCCATATTGGTGCCGTCCCAGGACTCCGTCATATACATGGCGGACATGGGCACCGGCGTGGCGTAGTCGCCGGAGTACAGGGTCTTGGGCAGGAAGGGCTCCACATCGCGGTAATAGAGCTCATCGGTCACGGCGTCTCGAGCCTCCAGGACGATCACTCTGGTATCTCGAAGCTGGTAGAGCAGGAAGTCGTTGACACCGGCCACAAGGCCGTTGGGTGAGATTGCGATGTTCTCCTCGTGGTAGACCTCCTGATAGGTCTCAGCGCTGGGATCCATGGGATTCTGGCCCAGGTTGGTAAAGCCATAGCCGTTGTAGTAGCCCACAACGATGTTGGCCCAGGTGTTCTCATTGTTCCAGAGGCTGCCATCGGTGCTCTCCAGCCAGGTGTGCGCATCGAAGATGGCCGGTGCCGTCCAGTCGCCCAGATAGCCCAGGAACGGGAGGCCGATGTTGGGGTGTCCATCGCTGGTGAGAACAACGTAGCCCTCGATGTAGACGCCGTTGGGGAACAGCGATCTGAGGCTGCTAATCTCATCTTGTGTCAGCTCGATATTCACGTTCACGTCCTGCGTGCTGTTTCCGCCAACGGTGATGGAGCCAAGAGAGATCCGCTTCAGGATCCGATCAGAGTCCAGCAAGACATCCCGTTCCGCGCTGCCCTCCACGGCGGAGTTTGCCGCTTTGCCGGTGTCCGGGACCATGACAACGATCTCGCCGTTGTAGGTCACGGGACTGCTTGTGATGTTGTGGATGGTGAACATCCCGTTAAACTGGCCGGTCCACAAATAGTCATCGCTGAACTCCAGCTTACCTACCAGCTGGTCAGCAACGGTGATGTAGGCTGGGGTGGTCACGGCGTAACCCACGTTGGCAAGTCCGGCGCCCTGATAGCGGGGAGAGTAATAGGCATCGCCCTCCCACTGGGGGACAGCCGTGCTCACCAGAAGGGCGTTGGTGATCTCGTCTTCCTGGTTGTAGTTGCCCTCAACGAGCCGATTGCGCACATACTGGCGCACCAGAGCGGCCATACCGGTCATATGAGGGGCGGCCATGGACGTGCCGCTCATCATGGAGTAGCCGCCCACATAGTCCGTGTAAGTGCCTACCTTGCTCTCATAGGGATACATGTAGTCAAAGACAGAGGACCAGATGTTGCCGCCGGGCGCGGTGATGTCCGGTTTCAGCTCCAGTCCAGGACCTGCGCCCCAGGAGCTGAAGGAACTCATGAGGCCGCCTTCCGAGGCATCGTCTATGATCCTGTCCTCAGCCTCCACCTCAGTCAGATAGGCGCCGCCGCTGTTTGCCGCAGCAAGCATTGCCTCACCGGTCTTGCCGGAGACAAACGCAGAGGTCAGGGCGGTGCCCTCAACGCTCATGGCGATCAGGGAGTCGCTGTTGGGGTCGGAGTCATAGATGAACACGGCCAGAACGCCGCCGGAGTGCTGGGTGCCGTCCACATCGGTATAGGTCCAGGCGTACTGCATGGCGTTGTTGATCTTGTCCACAAAGGACAGCAGCTCGCCGTCCTCACTCTCGCCGCCGCGCTTGACAAGGGCGATGCCAGTGACGCCCTCGTTGTCGTGAGAGCCCTGGGGCAGGAAGCCGGCATCTGCAAAGTCCTGGCTGTTGCCGACCCCGGCGGGTATGATGGGAATTCCGCCGCCGTAGTGATCAATCATCTCGTTGGAGAACAGATAACGGACGGACTCATAGAAGGGGTCGTTGAAGGACGCTGCGTGTACGTTCCCAGCGCTGTCCTTCCAATCCAGGTAGCTCAGTGCCGTGATGTGGTTGTTGATGGAGGCCACAGCCACGTTGGAAGCATAGATGGCCGGGGAGCTCATCATAGAGGTCTCGGGGTCTGTGGTCAGGTTGTGGCTGTCGTAGTTGGTGTTCGTTGTGGAGTTGCCGCTGTTGCCGGCGGAGGTCATCAGGATGACGCCCGCCTCTTCCAGATCGTGGTAATACCCCATGGTGCTGCTCTCGTCTTCCTCGAAGCCGTTGTCCGAGCCGTAGCTCATGTTGATCACGTCTGCTCCAAGAATGAGAGCGTCCTCCAGGGCGTAGGCGAAGCTCAACTCGGAGGCGCCGGAGCCGGAGTCGTCAAAGACCTTCATCATCAGCAGCTGTGCATCAGGGGCGATGCCGGAGAACTTGACTTCGCCGTCTGCAGTCGTGGCATAGCCCAGGATGGTGCCGGAGACGTGTGTGCCGTGGTCACTGCCGTTGTTGCCGGGGTACACGTTCTTGTCGCCGTAGGCCAGCTCATAGGTGTAGGGGTCGATGGTTCCGGCGTAGTCGAAGGCGTACGGAACCTTCCTGTTCTTATAGAAGCCTGTGAGTTCGATATTACCATTGATCAGTTTCTTTGTCGTTACATCGAGATTCGAGATTTCAGCATTGATCTCGTCTTCAGTCCACTCGACAAACTCATCGGGGTTAGGGCTCTTGAAGGAGTCCTCACGGAAGGCCTCGTGGGTGTGACGGATCTTCATCACGTTGGCACCCATCTTCCCGTAGTTCGGGCTGTTGGGATCGTTATCGATCTCGTTGGGATCCCAATACGCACTGTACTGGAGGTCCAGGCCGGTATCCAGCACGGCAACCACCATGCCCTTACCGGTCCAGCCTTCTTCCCAGGCCTTCCCGAGGCCGATCATGTCGTAGCTGTGGCTTTCATATTCACCTGTGCCCAGGCTTGTCCCCACGGCAACAGGGTCTGGGGCGGCAAACACATGGGACACATATGCCTGGTCCACGCCGCTCAGCATGCGGATGTCGTCCAGGTCGCCGTACTTCACCTTGAGGAAGAAGCCGTTGAACAGCGTCACCATCTGGGCCACGGGAGTCAGCCCAGCATCGCCGGTGATGCGCCGGATTGACGCCAGGACGGGCTCCTGCGCCGCCATCAGCTCATCATCTTTCCCGGAGGCAAAGGCGTCCTGGATGAACTTCGCTCTGGAAGCGCCATCGCCGCTGCCCTGGGCTGCAATGTAGAGGTCGATGATGGATGGTGCCGTCAGTGTCACGACCGCCAGCACATCCTCGTCTTCGGTATGTCTTGCCGTACCGCGGGTTTCATCTGTGCTGCCGTAATTCTCCGGCGGGTCTATCTCCTGTGTGGGGATCTGCGTAAAATCATCGGATCCCGAGTCGGCATATGCGGCCAGTGCTGTGGGCATGAGGCTAATCACCATGCTCAACACCAGCAGCAATGCAATTAATTTCTTCATAGTCCGCTTCCTTTCATAGCATGACTTGTCGGACAAAAGTAGGTCAGCTGATGTGAAGTTTCCAAACTGCTCTAAAGCACGCTAAACTTGCCGTTCTTCTTTGAAGAAATTCAGCTGAATCGGAGTTTTCCCATAGAGCAGTATTTTGTCCGCTGCATCACAGAATCGCGCAAAGGGCAGTGCGCTGCGGGCGTGGTTTGCCGTCCGCGGCGCACTGCCCATGGTTGTTACGCAAACAGAGTTTTGCCTAGAATTCTTTTACCAGCTCTATGAGGCGGGTGAGAAGCATCGCGAGCTCGCCACGGGTAGCAGTTGCACTGGGTGCCAGCAAATTGCCACCTCTGCCGTTCACAAGGCCGATCTCCACAGCCCACTTCATGCCGTTCACGGCCCAGTTGGCTACGGTTTCTGCATCGTCAAACGTCTCAAACCGATCTCCGCTCACCTTGGGTGATCCCAGGTATTGGTACACCATGACAACGATTTCCTGACGGGTGAGGGGGTCATTAGGTCTCGTACCGTCTGTGATGCCCTCCTTTACAGCCCAGTCCAAGCCGGCCTTATACCACACCTCGTTGCTGTTTGGATCGGCGTACACATGGCTTCGATGGGCCAGAATGTTCATGAGCTGCGCTCTGGTGGCGGTCAGGTCCGGGCCGAATTCCGTTGCGCTGACGCCGTTCATCAGGCCGTAGTTGGCGACCTTGGCCACGCCTTCCAGGAACCAGTCTTTCGCCTCCACATCTTCATACACCTGGTCCGGTGTTACGAACTCTGCGGTGACTGTGACGCCGCCCTCCGGCATGGTAAAGCTGTAGGTACCATCCCCGTTCCAGGTGACGTTCACCTCGTTGCCGTTCTTGTCCTTTACGATGACCTTACCGGTCATGAACTTGCTGTCCGGGTCCGGCATGACTGTAACTGTTTCGCCGGCTGCCGCCTGCGTCACATCGGCCGTAATAGCGCCATTGGCTGGCTTTTCCGCGGGAAGCGGAGTGACAACTGGATTAAGGGGCTTGTTGGCTGTACCAGTTCCAGTTCCGGTACCGGTACCAGTTCCTGTACCAGTACCAGTTCCTGTTCCTGTACCAGTTCCAGTTCCTGTGCCGGTTCCAGTGCCAGTGCCGGTGCCGGTGCCTGTTCCTGTGCCGGTGCCAGTTCCAGTGCCGCTACCAGTACCAGAACCAGGTCCGGGGTGCGGGTATGTTCCGCTGCCGCCGCCTCCAGGACCGGGGGTCGGGTCTGTTCCACTGCCGCCGCCAGGACCCGGGGTCGGGTCTGTTTCACTACCACCGCCTCCAGGACCGGGGTCTGGCTCAGTTCCACCGCTGCTGGAGCTATCCGGTTGCCACTGGGCCTCCAGCTCAATGGATGTGATCGTCAACTCGGTTGAGACCTGGCTGACTGTGATCTGATAGCCAGGCTGATAAATCTTTCCGTCCTTATCGCTGAAGGTCGATCCATCGCGGACGCCCTTCACGGTGTACTTCCAGCCGGCAAAAGAGGGATTGACGCTGGTACCGGTATAGCGGCAGGACGGGAACGTGTAAGTTTGACTTGCCTCGTCCCAGGCGATCCGAATCTCTTCCGACTGCATGAAGCCTATGCCACCGCCAGCGCGGAAATAGACCTTGATGACGGTATCCGGGATGTCCTTCCAAACCGCTCTAACAGTGATCTTGCCGTTCTTCACGTCGCTCTCACGGACGGTATAGAGCTCGTTGACGGAGACTCTCCTGCCATTGATGGTCCAATAGGCAAACTGCTTGCCAACGGGAGGATCGAACGCACATTCCGGAATTGTGACTTGCCACATGGCGTCACTATCAGATTCGACTCTTTGAATCAGGGTTTCCATATTGCCTGAGCCACCGTTTGCGTCAAAGACCAGTTCCCAGACCACCACGTTCTCCTTCTTGGCCCATGTGGCTGTGATAACCATACCTTCTTCCGGCCTAAAGGCCTCTGTACGCCCAACGCCAGACGCCTCGTTCACAACGATTCCTGTGCCGAAAGTCCAGTTCAGGAACTCCACGTCATCCGGGATGGTCCATTCTGGGAACTCGGCCTTGATACCCTCAATGGTGGTGGGGAGGGTAATTGTTCTCTCTTTCTCTTCTTTCGACAGGACTCTTGCTACAGGGCTACCTGTCACGACACCCTCACCTGGGCTAACGGTGTAATGGACATCGCTTAAACCGACCCACCGCCACTGAGCAATGAACGTTGCTCCGCTGGGATATGCGGCGGCAAAATCAGCTGTTATCACACTGTCTGTATACTGCGCTCCGCTGCTGTCCCCCTCGATGATCCAATAGGTAAACTCATATCCTTCTTCTACCTCAAAGTTGCAGCTTTCCGGATCAGGAAGCTTCCGGACCGCGGGCGTGTAGTTTCCACCTACATCCAGATTGTAATTCAGGCTTGTGATATATTGGTTGCCTGTGGCGTGATTGCCAGGCATAAAGACGACAGGTATCTCATAGTCTGCGGAATCCTGCACCCACTCAGCATAGATGACCATCTGCATTTCTTTGTTTTGTAACTGTACGGTGAGCCCGGTTGGGAATGTGCGTCCCGCTACGGTGGCCAGTAGGATACAGGGCTGTTGCTGTGGA
>CANRFN010000026.1 GCA_947629915.1 uncultured Oscillospiraceae bacterium
ATTCTTTGTGGCAGTTACAACAAAACCAGGGGATTCGTGGATGATCCACAAATCCCCTGGGCTGACTGAATAGATACGCCGAAAGGGGAAATTCCAACCCGCAGCCATGCCATTCTTTGTGACTTCCAGCAAAACGGCCTCGTTTTTCCAGCTCTCGGCACAGGCCAACTGCAGCCCACAGGGCGCTGAAATGAACGTCTGCTCATATGATCGGGTTTCCGTGGCAAAACAACCATGGAAATGGCCGTTTTATCCGCGTTTTTCTCCGAAAAAGTTCCGATTTTCCCCTTGCGCCCGTTCTCCTCTCATGCTACACTATCCCCCGCTGCACTCTGTGCCGCGGTTTACCGTTTCATTATTGCTTTTCCAAGGAGTATAAAATATGCCTTCTCTCCTCTTTGTAATCGCCCTTACCGCCGCCACCGGTGTGGGCGGCCTGGCTCTCGGAGGCGTGCTGGCCCTTCTCCTGAAGCGCCACTCCCCCCGGTGGTCCGCCGTGCTGCTGTCCTTCACCGCCGGGCTGATGCTGTGCATCGTCTCCTTAGATATGGTGCCGGAGTCCCTGGAGGCGGCGGGCAGCTTCTGGCTCACGCCGCTGTTCCTGCTCTTAGGCTTCGGCCTCACATGGCTGCTCAACTGCTGGATAGACAAGAGCGCCCACCACCCGGAGGACCCGGAGGACAGCGAGGACCACAACTGCGCCTGCGGTGAGCACGACCTCCACACCGCCGGCATCATCCTGGCCGCCGCGGTGGCGTTGCACAACGTCCCCGTGGGCATGGCTGTGGGCTCCATGGTGGCGGTCCAGGGGGTCTGCTGGGCGGCCGTGCTGGCGGCGGTAACCATCGGGCTGCACAACATCCCCGAGGGCATGTCCATCGCCGTCCCCCTGCTCCACGATGGGTCCAAGGCGGCCGCCGCCATCGCCGTGTCCGCCCTCAGCGGGGTGCCCACGGTGCTCGGCGCCATGGCAGGCCTCTTCATCGGCAGCCAGGCCCCCATCGCCCTGGCCTGCGCCCTTGCCCTCGCCGGCGGCGCCATGCTGTATGTGGTGTTCTTCGAGCTCCTCCCGGAGGCATACAGCGCCTGGCGGTCCAAGTGGGCCTTTGTGGTCCCGGTGATCGGGTTTGCGGTGGGCGTGCTGCTCATCGTCCTGGGCGGCCACCACTGAGACACCCATAGCAATACTGCAACCAACAACACAACCCAGTTTCAAACATCCCGGGCCGCCCTCTGCGGCCCGGGATGTTGTTTACACGCCAAACGGCAAACTTTCCATCTCCATCTCGTCCCCCGCGGAGATGGTCCCCGGCTCCAGCACCCGGGCGAAGATCCCCTCCCGGGGCATGATGCACTCCCCCATCTTCTCATAGATGGCGCAGTGGGAGTGGCACTCCTTGCCGATCTGGGTAACCTCCAATAGCACGTCCCCACACCGCAGCCGGGTCCCCACGGGCAGGGTGCGGAAATCGAAGCCGGACACCACAAGATTCTCCCCGAAGGCCCCCGGGTGTACATCGGCACCCCTTGCGTTGAAGGCCTCGATCTGCTCCGCGCCGAGAAGGCTCACCTGCCGGTGCCACTTCCCGGCGTGGGCGTCTCCCCGGATCCCCCAGTCCGCCTCGAAGTATGCACTCCCCACATTCCGCTTCGGGGTGCCCTTGTGCTCACTCACGCACACCGCCAGAACGGTTCCCATATCACGCCTCCCGGGCGGCCGATGCGGCCTCGCCAGCCCAGGCCAGATCCCGCACCACTTCTCCCGCCAGGATCAGCCCCGCCACCGCCGGCACAAAGGCATTGCTCCCCGGCACCTGGCGGCGGTCCGTGCACTTGCGGGCGGTCCCCGGCGGGCAGATGCAGTGGGCCTTGCAGCTGATGGACATGTCCTCCAGGGGCGTGATGGGCGGCTCCTTGGAGTACACCACCTTCAGCTTCCGGATGCCCCGCTTCTTGAGCTCCCGGCGCATCACCCGGGCCAGGGGGCACACAGAGGTCTCGTAGATGTCCGCCACCTCAAAGGCGGAGGCGTCCATCTTGTTGCCGGCCCCCATGCAGCTGATGATGGGCACGCCGGCCCGCTCCGCCTGCTCCACCAGCGCCAGCTTGCCCGTGACCGTGTCTATGGCGTCCACCACGTAATCGTACTGGGTGAAATCGAACTGATCTGCGGTGTCCGGGGTGTAGAAGGTCTTAAAGGTCCGGACCTCACACTTGGGGTTGATGGCGCGGATCCGCTCCTCCGCCACGTCCACCTTATAATGGGCCACGGTGATCCGGGTGGCCAGGATCTGCCTGTTCAGGTTGGTGAGGCAGACCCGGTCGTCATCAACGAGGTCCAGGGCGCCGATGCCGCTGCGGACCAGCGCCTCCACCGTGTATCCCCCCACGCCCCCGATGCCGAATACCGCCACCCTGGCGTGAAAGAGGCGGTCCATCCCCTCCTGGCCCAGGAGAAGCTGTGTGCGTGAAAACTGGTCTAACATGTTCCCTATGCCTCGATTCCCTGAATGTCCAGCAGGTCCAGTGCGGCCTGCCCTCTGGCGGTAAGCGCCATGCTCCCCCGGATGGGGTAGGCCCCATAGCCGGGATATTCGTAGTTGGAGAGGGGGATGTGGTAGTCTATGGTGATGAGCCCCTTCCGGGAGAGCCCCAACAAGGCGCTGCCGCTCTCCTCTAAATCACAGCAGTCCTCCTCCAGGAAGACCGGGACCGCGCTGTCCTGCGCCCGGGCCACCGGCAGAAAGGGGATCTCCCCAAACCGGCGCAGCAGCTGGACCTCCGTCTCCGTGAGCGCCAGCGCCCCATCGCAGCCGGCACAGGCCCCGCCGCAACAGGCACCGCAGCCGTTGTGCATGCAGTCCATCGGCCTCATCCCTCCTATTTCCCCACTATTTTGATAGGTTTCTCGCTGTCCGTATCTTAGCACAGCGGACCTCTCCTGTCTACCGGGAGAATACCAAAAAGCCCGGGCGGCACCCTGCCGCCCGGGATGGTTTTTGCCCAAAAGGGGCCCAAAACGGCCTCGCGGCCCGGAAAACCTTCCGGGCCGCGAGGGAAAATGCGGGATTGTGGATTATGCCTGCAGGGACTGTGCCACGGCAACGGCAACGGCCACGGTGGCGCCCACCATGGGGTTGTTGCCCATGCCCAGGAAGCCCATCATCTCGACGTGGGCGGGCACAGAGGAGCTGCCGGCGAACTGGGCATCGCTGTGCATACGGCCCATGGTGTCGGTCATGCCATAGCTGGCGGGGCCGGCTGCCATGTTGTCCGGGTGCAGGGTGCGGCCCGTGCCGCCGCCGGAGGCAACGGAGAAGTACTTCTTGCCCTGCTCGATGCACTCCTTCTTGTAGGTGCCGGCCACAGGGTGCTGGAAGCGGGTGGGGTTGGTGGAGTTGCCGGTGATGGAGACGTCCACGCCCTCCAGGTGCATGATGGCCACGCCCTCGCGGACGTCGTCTGCGCCGTAGCAGCGGACATCGGCCCGCTCGGTCTCGCTATAGCGGATCTCGCGGACGATGTTCACCTTGCCGGTGTAGTAGTCGAACTGGGTCTGGACGTAGGTGAAGCCGTTGATGCGGCTGATGATCTGGGCGGCGTCCTTGCCCAGGCCGTTCAGGATGACCCGCAGCGGGGTCTTGCGGGCCTTGTTGGCGTTGCGGACGATGCCGATGGCGCCCTCGGCGGCGGCGAAGGACTCGTGGCCGGCCAGGAAGGCGAAGCACTTGGACTCATCGCTGAGCAGCATGGCGCCCAGATTGCCGTGGCCCAGGCCCACCTTGCGGTCATCGGCGACAGAGCCATCGATGCAGAAGGCCTGCAGGCCCTCGCCGATGGCCTTGGCGGCCTCAGCGGCGTTGGGGACGTTCTTCTTGATGGCGATGGCGGCGCCCATGGTGTAGGCCCAGCAGGCGTTCTCGAAGCAGATGGGCTGAATGCCCTTCACGATCTCATAGGGGTCGAAGCCCTTTGCCTTGCAGATGTCGCGGCACTCCTCGATGCTGCCGATGCCGTACTGAGCGAGGACGCCGTTGATCTTGCCGATTCTTCTCTCGTAGCTTTCAAACAGAGCCATGGTTCTTTTTCCTCCTCACTCTCACTCGACACGGGGATCGATGTACTTGGCGGCGTTGTCGAACTGGCCGTAGTGGCCCTTTGCCTTCTCCAGAGCGGTGTTGGCATCGTCGCCCTTCTTGATGAAGTCCATCATCTTGCCGAGGTTCACGAACTCATAGCCGCAGATCTCGTTCTGGGCGTTGAGCGCGACCTTGGTGCAGTAGCCCTCGGCCATCTCCAGGTAGCGGGGGCCCTTGGCCTTGGTGGCCATCATGGTGCCCACCTGGGAGCGCAGGCCCTTGCCCAGATCCTCCAGGCTGGCGCCCACTACCAGGCCGCCCTCGGAGAATGCGGACTGGGTGCGGCCGTACACGATCTGCAGGAACAGCTCCCGCATGGCGGTGTTGATGGCATCGCACACCAGGTCGGTGTTCAGAGCCTCAAGGATGGTCTTGCCGATGAGAATCTCGCTGGCCATGGCGGCGGAATGGGTCATGCCGGAGCAGCCGATGGTCTCCACCAGTGCCTCCTCGATGACGCCCTCCTTCACGTTCAGGGTCAGCTTGCAGGCGCCCTGCTGCGGGGCGCACCAGCCGATGCCGTGGGTAAAGCCGCTGATGTCCTTGATCTCCTTGGCCTGCACCCACTTGCCCTCCTCGGGGATGGGAGCCGGGCCGTGATATGCGCCTTTGGCGACGCACGTCATCTTGTCCACTTCCGCTGAATAGATCATATTCTTCACCTTTCTTCCAGAATGGATACCGAAGAGATGCCTGTCCGATGTCCGCATCCCTCAGCGCGTCAGGTCTTCCAGGGGGACCCTTGTCCATGGGCCATATTAACCCCCCGGGCGGGAAATGTCAATAGCTTTCCTGCAACCAGATGCCATCTTGTGATTGGGCTTCTTTGGCAAAAAAGCCGGTTTCCCATTGGGTTTTGCCGGGTCTCCCGGCAAAAAACGCGGCCGGTCTCAAAGACCGGCCGCGGTACAGCTGTGGAATTGTTGTGCGGGCCCTCACATGATCTTTACCGTGAAGTACACCACCTGGGCGAAGAACCAGGCCGCCAGGGCGAAGATCAGGTAGATGACGGCGCCGGCACCGATGAGGCGCACGGCGAGGAAGGCCGCGGCGTCCACGATGGCGGAGATATAGAGCACGGGGTACGCGGTGTCATGGGGCAGCACTCGAAGGCCGAAGAGCTTGCCCTCCTTCTTGGAGAGCAGGTAAATGCCAACGCAGGCCACCGCCATCAGGGCGATGAGCACGTAGAGGGCGCGGTGCAGATCCTGGGCGTCCCCCTTGATGCGGTAGATCCAGAGGACCGAGAGGCCCAGCGCGGTGAAGAGGGAGCTTACGAAGAACACCCGCTGATAGAGGAAGTAGATCAGAATCAGCACGGCCACCACGATGGGGAGCAGGGTGGCGATCTCCAGGCCCACGTCATACCAGCGCCAGGTGAGCACGGAGACCACCCACAGGAATACATCGATTACCAGAAGAATGGCCTGGCAGCGGATGGGCTGCTTGGCCTGCTGGCGGCGGACCATCCAGTAGCCGCAGGCGATGGCCAGGGCAACGCCTAAGAAGGAGAATACTTGGAAGACGGTCCTCAGCACAAGGGCCGGCGTGGCGCCGAGGACCATGTCCACATGCACTTTCTCAATTGCCAGGACCAGCAACTCCGCCAAGGCAGCGCCGCCCACCCAGAGCAACATGCGATTGAACACGGCATCTTCCTCTTCGCGGTGCGTCTGCTGCCGCTTCTCCCGATCGGTCATAATCATCAATCCTTATCTAATCTTGTCTTTTGCCCGGCCCGCTTCCGCTGGGGCCGCGCACCGGTGTCAAAGGGCGGGAGGCCCTGAATTCACCAAAAAAGCCCAACTGGGCACATGGTATCCGGTATTATAGCAAACGTTGCCCCAGAATGCAACCAGAAAAAAAGGGATTTCTCAATTTCTATTTCCTGGCATTTTCGCCGGCCTCCGTCTGTTTTTTGCTGGGCAAAGTCCCCAAAGGCCCGGCCGCGGCGCACTGCCGTCCCCCGCAGGCTGCCCCGGGTTTTCCCTTTTCCGGCAGCAGAGGGAGGCGCTTCCTCCAGGTTCTGGAATTTGCCGGAAAGTCCAACAAAATGCCGTCAACAACCCCTCTCTTGGGCGGAAAAAAGCCTTGCAATCCACGCTGCCGTGCGGTATAATCCCGCCAAAGTTCAGGTCTCCGAGGGTTTCTCTCGCGTCTCTCCGTATATGCGTCACCCCCAACGATGGGTGCCGGCCGAGCCGCAGCGGGGAAGCAAAGGGCCGCCGCGCCTGATGTTCGTATGAAGAGCTCATGGCATGCGCTGTACGGCAGGCCGTGAGCTTTCAGCTTTTTTCACCTGATCGGGAGGGTATTTTTTCATGGTCATCGTCATGAAACCGGGCACTAGCCAAGAATCCATTCAAAACCTGTCCGCACAATTGCAGAAAGACTTCGGCGTCTCCATCGGCATCACCAACGGCGTGGACTGCTCCATTCTGGGCCTCGTGGGAGACACCACCCACATCGACATAGACAAGCTGTCCATGCGGGACGACGTGGAGCGGGTCATGCGGGTGGCAGAGCCGTACAAGAAGGCCAACCGCAAGTTCCACCCGGAGGACACCGTAGTGGACGTGAACGGGGTGAAGATCGGCGGCGGCAGCTTCACCGTCATCGCCGGCCCCTGCTCCGTGGAGAGCGAGGAGCAGATCATCGGCATCGCAGAGGACGTGAAGGCCGATGGGGCCACCCTTCTCCGGGGCGGCGCCTTCAAGCCCCGCACCTCTCCGTACTCCTTCCAGGGCATGGGCACCCCCGGCCTGGACCTGCTGCTGGAGGCCAAGGCCGCCACGGGGCTGCCCATCGTCACGGAGCTCATGAGCCCCAAGTACTGCGAGCTCTTCGATGAGAAGGTGGATCTCGTGCAGATCGGCGCCCGGAACATGCAGAATTTCGACCTTTTGAAAGAGTGCGGCCACATGCACAAGCCCATTCTCTTAAAGCGCGGCCTCTCCAACACCTATGAGGAGTGGATCATGTCCGCAGAGTACATCATGGCCGCCGGCAACGAGAACGTGATCCTCTGTGAGCGGGGCGTGCGCACCTTTGAGACCTACACCCGCAACACGTTAGACCTGTCCGCCATCCCCGCCATCAAGCGGATGAGCCACCTGCCCATCCTGGTAGACCCGTCTCACGCCGCCGGCATGTACTGGATGGTGGAGCCCCTGGCCATGGCCGCCGCCGCGGTGGGGGCAGACGGCATCATGGTGGAGGTCCACAACGACCCGCCCCACGCCAAGTGCGATGGGCAGCAGTCCCTCACCCCCGCCTCCTTCCACCACCTGATGAGCAAGATCCGCCCCCTCACGGAGCTGGTTGGCAAGAAGCTGGGCTGATCCCCAACCAGACAAGCAGGCACACGATCAAAGGAGGCCCTTTGAATGAAAACACTCACGGTAGATCTGCCCGGCCGCCCTTACGACATCCTCATTCAGCGGGGCCTTCTGGACGAAGCCGGGGCGCACACAAAAGCCGTCTGTCCCAAGGCGAGGCGCATCTTTGCGGTCTCAGACACCAATGTGGCCCCGCTCTACGGAGAGCGGGTGCTCACCTCCTTAAAAGACGCCGGCTTTGAAGCCACGCTCCACGTCATCCCCTCGGGAGAGGCCAGCAAAAATCCCACGCAGCTGGCACAGCTCTGGGAGGCCATGATGGAGGCCGGCCTCACCCGCACCGATGCCGTTCTGGCCCTGGGCGGGGGTGTCATCGGGGATCTCTCCGGGTTTGCCGCCGCCACCATCCTCCGGGGCGTGGACTTCATCCAGGTCCCCACCACCCTTCTGGCCCAGGTGGACTCCTCCGTGGGCGGCAAGACGGCGGTAGACCTCCAGCACGGGAAGAACCTGGCCGGCGCCTTCTGGCAGCCCAAGCTGGTGCTGATGGACCCAGACACCTTAAACACCCTGCCAGAGGACGTGTTCATGGCCGGCATGGCGGAGGTGTTGAAGTACGGCTGCATCCGGGACGCGGCTTTCTTCGCCAACCTGGAGACCCGCCCCACCCGGGCCGCCCTGATGGAGGAGATTGAGACCATTCTCCTCACCTGCTGCGGCATCAAGCGGGACGTGGTGCTGGCAGACGAGCGGGACACCGGGGTGCGCATGATCTTAAACTTCGGCCACACCGTGGGCCACGCCTACGAGAAGGCCGGGAACTACGAGAAATGGAGCCACGGCCAGGCGGTGGCCGCCGGCATGGTGGCAGCCGCCCATCTGGGGGTGTCCCTGGGCATCACCCCGGCGGACCTCCCGGAGCGCATCCAGAAGGCGGTCTCCGCTCTCAACCTCCCTGCCCACATCCCCTGCAGCTGGGAGGACCTCACCCACGCCATCGCCCTGGACAAGAAGGGCGCCGGCGCCAACATGCGGGTGGTGCTGCTCACAAAGATGGGCTGGGCCGAGCCGGTCTCCCTCACAAGGGAGCAGCTGGAGGGCCAGCTCAGGAAACTCTGGGAAGAAGGTGTCATCGGATGAATGTGGTAATCCACCCCGCCATTCTGCGGGGCAGCCTCCGGCCGCCCTGCTCCAAGTCTGTGGCCCACCGGGTGATCATCGCCCGGGCCCTGTCCGGCTTTGAGGGCAAGGTCCGCCACCTCACCGTGTCCGAGGACCTTCTGGCCACAGACAGCTGCACCAAGGCCCTGCTCCGGAAGGACCGGAAAGATCCCCTGATGGACTGCGGCGAGAGCGGCTCCACCCTGCGCTTCATGATCCCCATCGCCCTGGCGGTCCGGGGCAGAGGCCGCTTCACCGGGAGGGCCCGGCTGTTGGAGCGCCCCCTGGGCCCGTACCTCCAGATCTTCGAGGAACGGGGCATCACCTGGGAGCGGGCGGGCAACGAGCTGGTGATCACCGGCAAGCTCACCCCGGGCACATACAGCCTCGCCGGCAACGTGTCCTCGCAGTTTATCACCGGCCTCCTCTTCGCCCTGCCCATGCTGGAGGGGGACAGTGAGATCGTGCTCACCACGCCCTTGGAGAGCCGGGGCTATGTGGACCTCACCCTCCAGGTGATGGAGCAGTTCGGGGTCCGGGCCCAGGAGAGCGCAGACGGCTCCCGCTTTGTGATCCCCGGCAAGCAGAGATATCAGACCTATGACGCGGACATCGAGCCGGACTGGTCTCAGGCCGCCTTCTACTACGCCCTGCAGAATCTGGGCTGCCCCATCAAGATCAACGGCATGAACCCGGACTCCCTCCAGGGGGACAAGGTGATCGCCCAGTATGCCGCCCAATTGGCCGAGCCGGGAGACGTCACCATCGATGTCTCCCAGTGCCCCGATTTAGTGCCCCCGCTGGCCGCCATGGCCGCCGTCCGGAGGGGCACCTGCAGCATCGTGAACGCCGCCCGCCTGAGATTGAAAGAGTCCGATCGGCTGGCCACGGTGTCCGCGGTGCTCACCGCCCTGGGGGCAGACATCCAGGAGCTCCCGGACGGCCTCGTGATCACCGGCAAGCCCGCCCTCGCCGGCGGCGTGGACGTGGAGAGCTACCAGGACCACCGCATCGCCATGATGACAGCCGTCCTGGCGGTCCGCTGCGCCAACCCCGTCCGCATCCTGGGGGCCCAGTGCGTGGCGAAATCCTTCCCCAAGTTCTGGGAAATCTATCAGCGGATGCACGGGAACATCACCATCGAGGAGGAGGGGGCGCCGGCATGAGATACACCATATTCGGGGAGTCCCACGGCCCCGGGGTTGGAGTGGTCTTGGAAGGGGTGCCTGCCGGCCTGCAGCTGGACATGGACGCCGTGCTGGTGGACCTGCAGCGGAGGGCGCCGGGGGGCAGTCCCCTCTCCACCGCACGCAATGAGAAGGACATCCCCATCATCGAGTCCGGCCTGTACCAGGGTCACACCACCGGCACGCCCCTCACCGCCCTCTTCCCCAACGAGGACGTCCGCTCCAAGGACTACGCCTCCATCCAGAACACCCCCCGGCCGGGCCACGCGGACTACACGGCCCACGTCCGGTACGGCGGGTACGCAGACCCCCGGGGCGGCGGGCACTTCTCCGGCCGGCTCACAGCCCCCCTGGTGTTCGCAGGGGCGGTGGCAAAACAGATCCTGCAGGGAAAGGGCATCCGCGTGGGCGCCCACATCAGCTCCATCTACGGCATCAACGATGACCCCCTGGAGGACTGGGAGAGCCTGGAGGCGGTTCAGCACAAGGCCTTCCCCGTGCTCAACGATGCCATCGCGGAGGAGATGCAGCAGGCCATCCTGGAGGCCAGGTCCGAGCTGGACTCCGTGGGCGGCTCCATCGAGTGCGCCGTCTTCGGCATGCCGGCGGGCCTGGGGGACCCGGACTTCGGCAAAAACGCGGAGGGGATCTTCTCCCAGTACCTCTTCGCCGTGCCCGCGGTGAAGGCGGTGGGCTTCGGCGCCGGCACCGCCTTCTCCCTGATGCGGGGCTCCGAGGCCAACGATCCCCTCTACTACGACACCGATGGCTCTGTGCAGGCGGAGCAGAACTGTGCCGGCGGCATCAACGGCGGCATCACCAACGGCATGCCCATCTTCTTTGAAGTCACCATGCGGCCCACCCCCTCCATCGCCCGCAAGCAGTTCACCGTGAACCTGGCCACCGGGGAGAACGCGGAGCTGGAGCTGAAGGGCCGCCATGACCCCTGCGTGGTCCACCGGGCGGTGCCGGTGATCGAGGCCGCGGCAGCCCTGGCAGCCTGCGAACTGCTGGGCATTTGAGACGAGAGAGGGGAAGATCATCGTGGAACTTGCAGATTACAGACAGGAGATAGACCAGCTGGACCGGCAGATCATGGAGCTCTTCCGCCGCCGCATGGAGGTAACCCACGCGGTGGGGCAGTACAAGAAGGACCACGGCATGCCCGTGCTGGACCAGGACCGGGAGCGGGATCTGATCAAGCGGCGGGGGGAGCTGGCAGGGCCCGCGCTGCAACAGCCCGCCATCAAGCTCTTTGAGACCATTCTGGCTCTCTCCCGCCGGCAGCAGCGGGATCTCATCGGGGAGCGCTCTGATAACCCGGGCCCCCAGCGGTTCCGGCAGTCCCTGGCCAATAAGCGGGAGCCCATCCAACACCCCCGGGTGGTGTATCAGGGGGTGCCGGGGGCGTACAGCGAGCAGGCATCCCTGAACTTCTTCGGAGACAGCGCCACCGCCACCGGCCTGGAGCAGTTTGAGGACTGCTTTGAGGCCCTGGTGAAGGGAGAGGCAGACTACGCGGTACTGCCCATTGAGAACTCCTCCACCGGCGCCATCCGCCAGATCTATGACCTCCTCTCCCACTACGAGTGCTACATCGTGGGGGAGACCACCGTGCGGGTGGAGCACTGCCTCATGGCGCTGCCCGGGGCCACCCTGGACACCATCACCCATGTGTACTCCCATGAGCAGGGGCTCTTCCAGAGCGAGCGGTATCTCAACACCCACCCGGACTGGATCCAGGTGCCCCAGGCGGACACCGCCGGCTCCGCCCAGATGGTGGCGGCCAGCGGAGACATCACCAAGGCCGCCATCTGCGCGGCGAGGGCCGCGGAGATCTACGGTCTGAAGATCCTGGCCAGCGCCATCAACTACAACAGCATGAACACCACCCGGTTTGTGGTGGTGTCCCCCCGGATGGAACTGCGCCCCGGGGCGGACAAGATCAGCACCGTCTTCGTCATCCCGGACGAGGTGGGCTCCCTCCACGAGATCCTCTCCACCTTCGCCGTCCACGGCCTGAACATGGTGAAGCTGGAGTCCCGGCCCATGCCGGAGCGGAACTGGGAGTACATGTTCTTCCTGGAGTTCACCGGAGACCTTCTGAATCCGGACACGAAAGACGCCCTGCACGAACTGGCCCAGACCACCGCAGACTTCCGGGTGCTGGGCAACTTCCACTCCAACCTTTCCTGAGACGGGAGGAACCACTCATGCAGTCCAATCTTGTGCTCATCGGCATGCCCGGTTCGGGCAAGACCAAACTCAGCTACGCCCTGTCCCAGTCCCTGGGCCTTCTGGCCGTGGACACGGACATCATGGTGGAGGTGGCCGCCGGCAAGCCCATCCCCCAGATCTTCGCCGAGGACGGGGAGCAGGCCTTCCGGGACCTGGAGTCCGAGGCGGTGCGGCAGGCATCTGCCCTGGAGGGCGCGGTGATCGCCACCGGCGGCGGCGTGGTGCTGCGCCCGGAGAATATGGAGGCCCTCCGGGAGACCGGCATCGTCTTCTTCCGGGACCGCTCCCTCTCCGCCATCGCAGCAGAGGACCACAGCGGCCGTCCCCTGGTGGGGGATAACCCGGAGCGGCTGAAGACCCTGTACGCCCAGCGGGCCCCCCTGTATCGGAAATACGCCCACCACATCGTGGCCCACACGGACACCCTGGAGGAGGCCGCCCAGATCATCTCAGACATCTATCAGGAGGAGTGCCAGAAGTGAAGTTTCTCATCATCAACGGGCCCAACCTGAACCTGCTGGGCAAGCGGGAGCCGGGGATCTACGGCAAGAGCTCCTATCAGGACCTGTGCAACATGATCGCCCAGTACACGGCGGAGCACAACAGCACCGCGGACTTCTTCCAGTCCAACCACGAGGGGGCCATCATCGACACGATCCACGCCGCGGACGGGGTGTATGACGCGATTGTGATCAACCCCGGCGCCTATACCCACTACAGCTATGCCATCCTGGACGCTCTGAAAGCTGTCTCGGTGCCCGCCTTTGAGGTGCACATCAGCCACATAGACCAGCGGGAGGCCTTCCGTTCCATCTCCGTGACAGCACCCGCCTGCGTGGGCCAGATCTACGGCCTCGGCTTCGACGGATATCTCCGGGCCATGGACCACTTCCTGGGAGAGCCATCATGAGGCTGCAGGTGATCGGAGACCCGGTGCTCCACTCCAAGTCCCCGGTGATCCAGGGGGCCATGATCCGCGCCCTGGGCCTGGACATCCCCTACGCCGCCAAGACCGTGGCCCGGGGTGATCTGCCCCAGTACCTCCAGTGGGCGGAGACCTTCGGCATCACCGGGTTCAACGCCACCATGCCCCACAAGGAGGACCTGCTCCCCCTTCTGGACCAGCTGGACCCCGGCGCCGATGCCGCCGGCGCCGCCAACACCGTCTGCCGCCGGGACAACCGGTGGATCGGCTTCAACACAGACGGGGCGGGCAGCATCGAGGCCATGAAAGAGGTACAGATGGACCCCCAGGGCAGAGCCGTGCTGGTGCTGGGCGCCGGCGGGGCGGCCCGGGCGGTGGTCCCGGCACTGCTGCAGGCCGGTGCGGACAACGTCACCGTGTGCAACCGAAATCTCGCGAGGGCGGAGGCCCTCTGCGAGAGGGCGGGCAAGGGCAGCACAGCAGCTCCCTTCACCCCGGAGGAGCTCACCAGACAGGCGAAGCGTGCTGAACTGGTGGTGAACTGCACCAATCTGGGCATGGGGGGCACCGGGCAGCAGTTCCCGGACTTCTCCTTCCTGGAGGCCCTTCCCCAGGACACCCCCATCTTTGATCTCATCTACCACCCGGCGGAGACGGAGCTGCTATCCCGGGGCAAGGCACTGGGACACCCGATCTCCAACGGCCTCGGCATGCTGGTGTGGCAGGCGGTGCTGGCCCTGGAGCACTTCCTCCAGCAGTCTCTGGACCGGCCGGCCATGGCGGCCGCCGCCCGCAGGGCCCTGGCAGGCTGAGAGGAGGTCCCCATGGAAGTCCTGGCCCATGCGAAAATCAACCTCACCCTGGACATCCTCCGAAAGCGGGAGGACGGCTATCACGACCTGCAGATGGTGATGCAGTCCATCTCCCTGGCGGACAGGATCCAGATCAAGCCGGCGGCGGGCCCGGTGGGGCTCATGCAGGCAGACAGCCACTATGTCCCATCGGACGGGCGCAACCTGGCCCAGGCCGCCGCCGCCGCCTTTCGGAAGGCCACCGGTCTGGGAGGTCCCGTGGACATCCGCATCGCCAAGAAGATCCCGGTGTGCGCCGGCCTCGCCGGGGGCAGCGCCGATGCCGCGGCGGTATTGCATGCCATGAACGAGATCACCGGCGCCGGACTCAGCCCGGAGGCCTTGGCGGAGATCGGCACCAAGGTGGGCTCCGATGTGCCCTTCTGCGTCCACGGCGGCACCGCCCTGGCGGAGGGCCGGGGGGAAAAGCTCACCGCCCTGCCAAGCCTCCCCACATGCACCGTGGTGCTCTGCAAGCCCCACTTCTCCATCTCCACCCCGGCCCTCTTCGCCCGGGTGAATGTGCGCAAGATCGTACACCGCCCAGACACCAAGGGGCTGCTGGCCTCTCTGGCCGCAGGGGATCTCCCCGGGGTGGCGCGGCAGATGTATAACGTCTTTGAGGACGTGCTGGAGCCCCGGCAGCAGAACGTGATCCGCACCATCAAGGCCACCCTCATCGAGTGTGGGGCCTTGGGGGCCTCCATGTCCGGCAGCGGACCCGCCGTCTTCGGCCTCTTCAACGACCCCCAGGCCGCCCAATTGGCGGAGTCCACCCTGCGGGAGACCTGGCGGCAGGTTTATTTGTGCTCCAGCGTATAAAATCGAAAAACACTGTCCAGAATGAACCCAGAGTTCTGAAAGGACGGTGTTTTTTTATGAAGTTACATCCCGATACCCACCTCCGGCGCTGGGAGTGCGCCCTGCTCATCGCCTTCGCATTGGTCCTCACCCTGGGCTGCTGGGCCTCCGCCAGTGAGACAGCATTGGCCGCCAAAGTGCTGCGCCTCCATGTGATCGCCAATTCCGACACCCCGGAGGACCAGGCCCTGAAGCTCCAGGTCCGGGACGCGGTGCTGGAGGCGGCAGAGCCCTGGCTGGAGCACAGCAGCAGCCGGGCCATGGCAGAGGCGGCCATCAGCCCACACCTACCGGAACTGGAGCAGGTGGCCCGTGCAGTCTTGGCAGAGCACGGCAACACAGACCCGGTCTCCGTCTCCCTGGAGGACGTGTGGTTCCCCACCCGCCACTACGACACCTTCTCCCTGCCGGCGGGCTCGTACCGGGCCCTGCGGGTGGTGATCGGCCAGGGCGAGGGCCAGAACTGGTGGTGCGTCATGTTCCCGCCCCTCTGTATGGGGGCCGTGTCTGAGGAAGCTGCCACAGTGGCCGGCCTCACGGAGGACCAGCTGCACCTGATCGCCGGCCGGGACGGGGAGTATGTGCTGAAGTTCAAGGTGGTGGAGTGGTGGGAGGAGCTGCTCCACCAGATGGGCTGGGACAAGTAGCTGGCAGCCTCTCCATACAGTTTTGAAAGCCTCGAATAATACAATCTGGAATCTCTTCTACAGAGAACTGAGGACCCCGGGGCCGCTGCACGGTGGCCCCGGGGTCCTCTCTTCCGATTCCTCGGATCGCTTTTTATCCGTTGTAGATGTTGTTGATCAGCGTGACCAGCTGGCCGCGGGTCATGTCCAGCTTGGGGCTGAGCCCCGCGCCGGTGCCGCTTATAATGCCCTCGGCCACAGCCCACGCCATGGCGTTCATCGCCCAGGTGCCGATCTCCGCTTTGTCTGCGAAGTTGTCCAGCTTCGCCAGCGTCTCCTCGTCCACATCCGGGCGTCCGGCGATGTTGTACATCACCGCGGCCATCTGCTCTCTCGTGAAATTCCCCTCTGGGTTGGTGCCGTCTGAGATGTTCGCAGCCTTGGCCCAGGCCATACCATCGCCAAAGGCAGGCGTCTCAACGCCCTCCAGATGGGCCAGGATCGACATGATGGTATCGCGGTTCACAATAGCCTCAGGCGAGAAGGTGTCCTCGGCGGTGAGCAGCTCCCGGGTTGTGACATAGTCTACACCATCGGCGTACCAAATACCCTCAGGCACATCGGTGAAGGTCTTCTTCTCTGGTACCTGCACCTTTCCAAGCTTTCCTTCCCCGTCAATCGTCCAACCATCTTTGGCGATAAAGGTGGAGCCGTCCGCTGCGATGAGGCCATCGTCTGCAATGGTCTCAATGCTGCCGAAGTTCCGGACTCCCACTTCGCGCATCGTATTGGGCCCCAGCACCTTCACGGTGGCATTTTCGAACACAACAAGATCTCCCTCGCTGAACTTGTTGTATGAGATCTGATCCGCGGCAACCCTCAGTTCTACGCCCCCTTCAAAGGTGTTGTCCAGCATCTTGCCGACGTCTCCATCGAAACCGGCGGGACCCTTCACCGTGTTGCGGGCAAAGAAGTCCACACTGCTCTCTCCCAGCGCCAGGTGATGTTCGATCGTGGTATCCGTGATAGAGCCGATCTCGGTGTTCACGATATCGCAGCCCTCCTGGATATGGCATCTGGTGAGTGCGCCAACGCTGTTATGGGCCACCGGGCGGAAGTCTGTGGACCCCGTCTCGGGGTCTTCGTAATAATAGTCCCCAAGGCCCTGGATGTGGCTGGCAGTGATGTTGGAAAACCGGCCGAAGCTGCCGTTCTCCAGGTTCAGGGCGCCTTTCGTGACGGTGCAGTTGGAGGCCGCCTCGATGATGCCATTGTTGTACGCACGGAGCCCGCCCAGGAAAGACTCATTGCCTTCCTCGTCACGGCGCACCTGTTTGTTCTCCAGCGCACAGTTGGAGATCAGGCTCAGAGTGGAGCCGTTTGCCACATCGACCAGGACGCCGTCCGGCGCATCAGTGGTGACGGCGCAGTCGTCTATGAGGTCTACAGAGCTGTTTCCATCCACCACAATGGCGGCGACATAGCTCTGATCGATGGACTTTACGGAGACATCCGTTCCGGTAATGGTACCGACATGCGTATTGTATCCATACAAATTGATGCCGCTGCCAAATCCAGTGGACTCCACATTGATGTGGCAGTTCTCCACCTTTCCGATCTCCGCGTGCACTGCAAGCCAAACGGCGGAGTTCTCAAAGCCCTCAGACACGATGGTGCAGTCTTTCAGCTGATCCAGCTTGGCATAATACAGCGATACAGCTGGACAGTTGTCGTCTATCGCGGCGATGGTGCAGTTCTCGATGGAGGCGATATGTCCCATGTCCCTGCCGCATGCCTTCAGCTTTTCCAAAGTGTCCTCGTACCATTGCAGCTCCTCCTCTGTGAACTGCACATCTGGATAGCGCTCATGGTATTCGTCTGTGAAGACTTGCTCATACACCCCGATGCCCGTAGAATACACGCTTCCGGTGAGGTTGCAGTCCCGAATGGTTCCCACTTCTCCGGCCTTCCCGTCCAAGTCCGATACCACAACGGAATAGCCGCTGATGTTTATTTCCTCCCCATTCTCATCGTGCTCAAGATAGAACCGGCTGGTGATTGTGCAGTCTTCCATCAATTTCAGCGTGCTGAGCACGTCAACGCCCATCGCCATTTTGATCTCCAATCCGGTCAGGGTGAGGATTCCTTCCATGTGTCCGATGCAGGTGTCTGACTCTGTGTCATTCCTGGAGACAAATTTGCCGTTGCGGATGGTGACCTCCTCACCGGGGGCGTTCACCTTCACACTGTACTGGGTGTCTTTCTCCGGATCCTCGGATACGAGGACTTCCGGCCCGGTGATGGTGTGGCCGCCCAGATCCAGATCTACGGCCTTGGTGATCTGGATGGTCTTCTCCTGCGTGATGTCCGCTCCCAGCACAATATGCGCTGCGCCGGACTTCAGGGCGTCCGCCAGTTCCTGCTCCGTCTTGACCGTGACGGCCGCATCTGCAGCCAGTACGGAGACCGGCAGCAGCGTGAGGACCATCATCAGGGCCAGAAACGCGCTCAGGACTTTCGTGATTTTGCTTGACATCAATTGTGAGCCTCCTTTGCAGGTTTTCGTGCATCTCCTGTCTGTGCAGCAGTCCTCTGTGTGCTTCCGGCGGGGCGGATCTGCCGCACCCAGAGAGGAGACGTGTGCTCCCATGGTACCATATCATTTCCGAAATTTGGTACGCAGCTTGCGGACTTTTGCAAATTTTCTCTCACTGCGCTCCCCAGGAAACGGCCAAATTCCCGATTGCAAAAGCGCCCGTTTTCGTGTACCCTATGGGACAGAGAAATACCCACGGGAGGCGGTATCATTGAACATTCTGGAGATCTCCAAGGCGGAGGTCCTGGGCAGGGATTTCACCCGGATCCGCGAGCTGCTTGAGGACATCGCCTGCAGTGCCCAGGAGCTGCAGGACACCCGGAACACCTGGGATCTGCTCTTCACCGGCTACGATGAAGACCCCCGGGACATCCCCGAGATGGCGGAGGTGAACCGGTGGGTGCGGGCGTCCCTGGAGGAGGGCATTCCCTGGCTGTATCTGCTGGGCAGCGATGAGGACTACACCGGGCTGCACCTGCTGCTGCTCTGCTGCTGCACGCAACCGGACCCGGACCAGCCGGAGGCACGCCTGCTGGACCCAGCGGCGGTCGACGCCTTTGTGTCCCAGGGCATGCGGAGCGTGGGGGACTTCGGGGCGGACCACGACATCCCGGAGGAGATCCTGGCCGCGGCGGTGCACCGCTCTATGGACTTCATCTATCAGCTGCTGGCGGAGGAGCAGGAGGACCTGGAGGACGGCGAGCGCCCAGACGAGACCGCCGATGAGGAGCCCTCTCCCCTGGAGATTGAGATCCAGGAGCGGCTGCAGATCCTGCTGGAGAACACCGCCCCTGCGGGCATTGAACTCACCCCGAAGGTCTTATACTGCAGCGAGCCGCAATCGGACGGAAGCTGCCGGATCCACCCGGTGGCAGACAGCCCTGCCTATCAGCAGATGTCCGCCCTTCTGGCCCAGCAGGTCTCCATGCCCATGTACTTCCTGCTGATCGCCCCGGACGGCAGGCTGGCCTATCTCTTCGTCTCCCCGGACAAGTCCCGCTGGGAGGAGGAGAAGGACGACCTCGCAGACTGCAATCCCCTGGCGGTGGTGCTGGACCCGGTGGAGGGGACCGCGGTGGTGCAGCGGGTACAGCTGGACCCCTGCGGGGGCGGACCCATTGTGACCCTGGAATAGCCAAATCAGCCCACACGGGGCCTGCGCTGTTAGCGCAGGCCCCGTGTCCTTATCTTATGCATGATGAGACGGCTTCTGGGCACGCTCTTCCACCACAGGGGCGCTGGCATACCACCGCAATACCTCGGTGGTGCCCTCCCGGCGAAGGGCGATGGAGGACACCAGAAGATCGGAGAGGAGAAGGATCAGCGCCGGCGGAAAGAGCCAGTCCGGAATGCTGGCCACCGCAGTCTCCATCACCGGCTGAATCCGGTATACCAGGAGCACCGCCAGCCCGCCCCAGGCCATGGCAAACCAGGGGCACACCAGGCCGGCCAGATTCCCCGGAAGATCCCGATAGTTCCAAAACTCCACCTTGGCGGCGTGGCGGTATAGCAGGCCCATGAGAAGCTCCGCCAGGGTGGCGGCAGCACCCCCGGCGATGGCCACGCCCAGATAGCCCCACGCTGGGTTGGCAATCCACAGGATCAGCAGGGCGCCGAGGCCGTACACCGGGCACAGCGGCAGGAGCAGCAGGCACTTCCGGTCCCGCTTGGGGGTGCTGGTGAGACGGGCAAACACCACCTCCAGCAAAAACCCGGTAAAGCTGTACAGGATGAAGCTCCAAAACCACCGCATAGACAATCCCCTCCGGTGGTATGATGGACCGGGAGACGGATTCTCATACCCGGCGGGAGTGGAAAGTTCCGGCGCAGCTGCCATAATCTCATGAAAAAATGCATCTTTTCAGCACAAACAAAGCTTTCTGCGGCTTTTCCGGTCTCAGTTTGCCCACTTTTCCCCTCGCAAATTCCCCCGCCTACAATGGGCCAACCGTCCTCCTTGCCACAGTTTTCCCCTGTTTTGCCCCTCTTTTTGGCGGTTTCGCGTCTTGCCGACTGCGGGGCGGTATGCTACAATGACGCGAATTCAGACAGGAGGGAAAAACCGTCATGCGGCACCTCATCGATTTCGGAGACCTGACGCGCCAGGAGTGGGACGACCTGTATGCCCGGGCAGACAAGATCATCGACCACCCCGAGCAGTACCTGGACGTCTGCAAGGGCAAGGTGATGGCCTCACTGTTCTATGAGCCCTCTACCCGCACCAACTTCTCCTTCCAGACCGCCATGCTCCGGCTGGGCGGCACCGTATTTGGCTTTGCCGATCCCCGTTCCTCCTCTGTGGCCAAGGGCGAGACCCTGAAGGACACCATCAAGATGGTGTCCAGCTACGCCGATGTGATCGTGATGCGCACCCCCTGGGAGGGCGCCGCCAAGGCGGCCTCCCTGTACTCCGAGGTGCCAGTGATCAACGCGGGAGACGGCGGACACATGCACCCCACCCAGACCACCGCAGACCTCACCACCATCACCCGCCTCCGGGGCACGGTGGACGGCCTCTCGGTGGGCCTCTGCGGAGACCTGAAAAACGGCCGCACGGTCCACTCCCTCATCAAGGCCCTGGCCAAGTTCAAAGACATCCGCTTCTTTCTCATCGCCCCCCGGGACCTGGCCATCCCGGACTACCTCCGGCAGTTCATGCGGGACAACCACATGCCTTTCGTGGAGGTGACCGGCCTGGAGCCGGTGATCCCCCAGCTGGATGTGCTCTACATGACCCGGATCCAGCGGGAGCGGTTTGTGGACCCCCTGGAGTATGAGCGCAACAAGGGCATCTATGTCCTCACCCGGTCCAAGCTCTCCAGGGCCAGGGAGAACCTGCTGGTGATGCACCCACTGCCCCGGGTGGATGAGATCACCGTGGACGTGGACGATGACCCCCGGGCGGTGTACTTCCAGCAGGCCCGCTTCGGCATGTTCGCCCGGATGTCCCTGCTGTCCGATCTGGCCAACCAGCCCCGGAAGATCCCCGGCCCGGTGGAGATCGGCCACGGCCCCATCTGCCACCACCCCAACTGCATCACCCAGACCGAGCACTATCTGCCCCCTCTGGTAAAAATCAACGGCGGCGTCCCCTGCTGCGGCTTCTGCGACACCCCGCTGGACCAGGAATAAGCCGCCCGGGGCTAGATTGGGAGCGTTTGGCAAATTCCTCAGAAAAATACTGCAAAAGTTTTTGAAATTTGGGGTTGACACCCGCCTCCGGCTGTGCTATTATCCTTGAGCCGGCGACAAGTGCGTCTCCGTGCGGGTGTAGTTCAATGGTAGAATCCCAGCCTTCCAAGCTGGTCGCGTGGGTTCGATTCCCATCACCCGCTCCATATGCGCCTGTAGCTCAGGTGGATAGAGCAACTGCCTTCTAAGCAGTGGGTCAGGGGTTCGAATCCCTTCAGGCGTGCCAAAAACGTATATGGTGGGTATAGCTCAGCTGGGAGAGCACCGGATTGTGGTTCCGGGTGTCGAGGGTTCGAGCCCCTTTACCCACCCCATACTTGTGGCTGAGGGCCGGAGCGTCCGCTCCGGCCCTTGCCACGAATCCCCTATTGGGGTGTAGCCAAGTGGTAAGGCACGGGACTTTGACTCCCGCATTCGTTGGTTCGAGTCCAACCATCCCAGCCACCTCGAGGATCCCTCCCAGCGGATCTTCGACACTGCCGCAAAACACAACAAGACCCAGTAGCTCAGCCGGTAGAGCAGCGCCCTTTTAAGGCGAAGGTCCGGGGTTCGAATCCCCGCTGGGTCACCTCGCCAGGCTTGCCAACCGTGAGCCTGGTTTTTTGCTGCAATCAGAAAAACAAGAGTGCCTCCCCGCGGCATGCAAAATGCCGCAGGGAGGCGTAGTGTTTTCTGCAAGTCTGAATTGGGCAGCCTATTGCCTGCTTTTCAGCTTCTCATAGAGATTCGCCGCCAGCCTGGCCTCCTTGATGGCCCGATGCCCCTCAAAGCGCAGGTTCATCCGCTCTGCCAGGCCCTCCAATCCGCCGGGCACACTCTTTCCGGTGCGCTGCAGGTAGCGGGCGATGTCGAAGAATGGGTTGGTAAATGTCAGCCCCACCCGGGCGGCCGCCTCGCCGATGTAGAAGAGATCTCTTCTGGCAATGCGGTATCCAACCACAATATCGTCTCCGATGAACTCCAGAAACGGCCCGATCTTTTGCGCTATGGTGGGCATCCCCTCCAGCATCTCGTCTGTGATCCCCGTCTCCATAGTCGCCATGGGGTGCATCTTTTGCCCCGGCTGCAGCAGCGACTTTCGCTTGTCCTGAATCAAACCGTCCCGCATCCGCACGGCGCTGATCTCCACGATCTCCACCTTTCCCGCCGCATCCGGGCCGGTGGTCTTCACGGAGATGGCGGTGTAGTCTCTGAAATCCGGCTGCTGGCGCTCTGGGAATCCCCAGTTCAGTTCTTCCTCCAGCTCATCCACCGTGACCCCCACAGACTCTGCCAGTTCCAGAGCCCGTACCAGCTGCTGACCGGTACCAGTGAGCCGCACGATCTGCGCCCCTCTGACTACTGCCGCCGGAAATGGCCTCCCCACAGGATGCTGTTCAGGTGGTGTTTCCGCCACGGGGGCAGACTGAGATGCCTGTACCGAGGCCGGCTGCGGACCGGGTACCGGCTGTGCGCCCGGGACTGGACCCTGCTGGTGGCCTGGTATCGGCTGAGAGGACAGTGCAGCGGCCGCCTGCGGGCCCTGTGGCCTCGGCGCCATCGGCTGCACACTTGGGCGCTGCTGTACCGGCATTGTCTCCGCCGGTTTGGGACTTGGAGCTGCCGGCGCCTCCAGGATCGGCGTCCTCCGCAGCCCTGCCACCGCCGCTTTGAGCTTTTTGTCCAGGCTATCGCGCCACATGAGCATGGTGGTGCCCTTGTTCAGCCAGCGAGGATCGAAGAAGTTGGAACTGTTCCAAAGCGCCTCCGCCCATTCCCCCAGATCTGAAGTGCGGCTGAGGAAGTAGGCGCGGATCACCTCTTTCTTGGCCTCCTTCTCTCGCTTGTCCATCTCCTGGATAAACCGCTTTGCCGCATTCAGGGGGCCGTCCACCATATCCAGCAGCACCTTCACCTGCTTCTCAAAGGCCTCGTAGGGCGCCAGATAGGCTGTCTTCACGGCGTTGCACTGCTCTTCAATCTGCTTGCGCAGCTTGGTGAGCTCCCTCTTATCTGCCTGCGCAGCCTTTAGGGAGTCCTCACTGTACACGATGGTGTCATAGCGGGCCAGGATCCCGGAGAGGCGGTCTTTCAGTTCCTCCACGTTTTCCACGGCCACCATTCCCGGCTGCTGCCTCGTGATCAGCTGCAGTTCGTCCACAGCGCTCCCCCCTTAAGACTTCGCCGCCGCAGCGGCCTCGCTGTACGGCATTCTAGCACAGAACGAAGCCATGGGCAAGCCGGCGGAGCTCTGAAATCCATGCCTGCAGAGATCCGCGCAATAAAACCGTGCTTCCCAAGTCCCGGGATGCCGGGGCCTTGGGGAGCACGGCCTTATCTCTGGTCTCAGATGATCGAACGCAGGGGCGAAATTCACGCAGGCGGCATGTTCCAGCCCCGCATCACGTTTGCAAAGATGACCTCCATCACGATCCCGATCACCGCCGTGACCAAGACGTAGGTAAGAACGGCGGGCAGAATCATGTCAATCTTCTCTTTCTTCCTGACTTTGCGGATCAGACAGGCTGCCATGAGAATTGAGGCGAGGACGGAGCCACCAAGGAACAGATAGTGAACCGCCTCATCGGCCTGGGATGGGTAGAGGTTGCTGTTGATCAACACAAGGAGGAAGGGCATCAGGTTGGAGAAGAGAAGGCAGCCGCAGAGCAAATTGACGATGCGGCGCACTTTGCGATTCCCCTTGATCTCTTCGCAGCAGCAATTCACATGAACCGTGAGCAGGATTGCGACGATGCTCATCAGCAGGTTGGCCCACCAAAAGACGGGATTCGAAAACATAGATGTACCTCCATCCTTTAAAAACGCTATCTCTTTTTCTGTTATTTTGTTTCTACATATTTGCCATACTTTGTGCACTGAACCGGCGATCAGGCAGTCTGGGCAAGAGACACAGCCCGATGGAATTTGCCGAAGAGAAGGGAGACCCACTGTTGCTGCGCCGGAGACAGTGCGGGCCGGGGGAACTGTCCCCTATTGTACGACATCTGTCTGATAAAAGCAACAGTTTGTAGGACAAATAGCGCACGAAATTAGGCTTTTCACCCAAAACGATTCTCGCGCTTTGGCCGGCTCGGATTTTCGTGAAATCGGCACTTGACTTTGTTCTCCCCCTGTTCTACGATGGTGATACGTTTCACGAAGGCCATTGCAGCCTCCGTCTTGCGCTTTTGGTTCCTTTGGCGTTCCTTTTCATCGGCAGCTCATTTGAGCAGAAGGAGGCAGCATATGAGCAGCAACAGCATTCCATCGGCACCCGCCCGCAAGCACAGCAAGAAGGTCATTCTGCTTGTCCTGGCCATACTGCTGGCCGTGGCGGCCATTGTGGGATACAACGTCTGGCAGCACGTCCGCCCATACAGCCCGTACAAGTTCCGCCCCAACAAGTGGGAGGAGCCCTATTCCAAGAACATCCCGCTGGACGAGATGAATTTCGGGGGAGTACGGGTACTCTTTCCGCCCCTACGCTGCGGGGGCCTATCCAGACATGGTGAACACCGTGCAGCTGCCCTGCGATGTGCGGTACTACACCAAGCCCGGAGACAAGGACCCGGTGCTCACCCTGAAGAAGGGCACCGCCGTTGTTGTGGACCTTCCTGAGGACGAGGGCGTTGGCATCCGCTGCTGGCCGGACTATCAGAAGGGCTGGCGATACGACGTCCCATTCCCCCTAGATGGAAGCACAGAGGACGCCGCAGAGCGCCAGATGTACTACGTCCGCACCGAAGACCTGGTAAAGGTGGCGGAGGTATTCATGGACGCGAACTGGCGGTACTTTAAAGGAGACTTCCTCACCAAGCATGCAGCGGCAAAGCGGCTGGTTCTCAGCATCGATGTCTCCCTGTACCAAGACGGGTGCTTCTGCTCCCCGGACCTGTAGGGCGAAAGGATAACAGGCCACACCTTGGGCCACGCACCGGCAGCGCCGGTACGTGGCCTTTTTCTCTCCCGGCAGGCAGGCCCGGGCAACGAATTCCACAAGAAAAAAGATGGAAAAATCTGCGTCTCGGCAAAACTACATATTGACACGGGCGCCCGTTTGGACTACTATATCTTGTGCTGCCGCTTTTCGCCGGCGGCACCATCCAGGCCAAGACCGGAGGTTCCCCCATGCAAGTAGGCGGCTTTCAAAAACTCACCCTTCTGGACTACCCCGACAAGGTGGCCTGCATCGTCTTCACCAAGGGCTGCAGCTTCCGCTGTCCCTTCTGCTACAACGCCGATCTGGTGCTCCCGGCCGGCCATGCAGACCCCTGCACAGAGGAGGATGTTCTCCGGTACCTCAACCAGCGCCGGCACCTGCTGGAGGGCGTGGTGGTAACCGGGGGAGAGCCCCTGCTGCAGCCGGATCTGCCCGCCTACCTGGAGAAGGTACAGGCGCTGGGGCTGTCCGTAAAGCTGGACACCAACGGCAGCTTCCCCAGGCGGCTCCAGGGTCTCTTGGAGCAGAAGCTCGTAGACTATGCGGCCATAGACATCAAGCACGCCCCAGACCGGTACGGTGCGGCAACCGGCCTTCCCAACAATGCGGCCGTACCCCTGGTAGAGGAGAGCATCCAGGTGCTTGCAGGTGCGGGCATCCCCTGGGAGCTCCGCACCACAGTGGTGCAGGGCATCCACACCAAGGAGTCCCTCATCGATCTGGCCCGCTGGCTCCAGGCGCAGCTCCCGCAGCCGGTCCCCTGGTACCTCCAATCGTACCAGGACGAGGGCCACATCATCGCACCGGGCGGTCTCTCCGCCTTTTCCATCACCGAACTGCAGCAGATTCTGGCCGAGGTACAGCGCCTCTGGCCGGCTGCCGCTTTGCGCAGCGCGAACTGACACACGAAAACGATAATATCGAGAAACGGAGCACACGAATATGAGCAATTACATGGTTGTGAAGCGGGACGGCAAGTGCGTGGAGTTCGAGCTTCACAAGATCATCGATGCCATCCGCAAGGCCTTTGACGCCATGGACAAGCACCAGCACAGCGAGGTGCTGGAACTGCTGGCCCTGCGGGTGACCGCGGATTTCGACAGCAAGATCCGCGATGGCCGCATCTCCGTGGAGGAGATCCAGGACAGCGTGGAGCGGGTGCTGTCCCAGTCCGGATACGCCGATGTGGCCAAGGCGTACATCCTGTACCGCCGGCAGCGGGAGAAACTGCGCCAGACCCAGAGCACGCTGCTGGACTACAAGAAGACGGTGGACAACTACCTGCGGGTCTCGGACTGGCGGGTGAAGGAGAACTCCACCGTGACCTACTCCGTGGGCGGCCTGATCCTCTCCAACTCCGGCGCCATCACCGCCAACTACTGGCTCAGCGAGATCTACGATGACGAGATCGCAGACGCCCACCGGAACGCGGACATCCACCTCCACGACCTGTCCATGCTCACCGGCTACTGCGCCGGCTGGTCTCTGAAGCAGCTCATCCAGGAGGGCCTCGGCGGCATCCCCGGCAAGATCACCTCCGCCCCGGCCAAGCACCTGAACACCCTCTGCAACCAGATGGTGAACTTTCTGGGCATCATGCAGAACGAGTGGGCGGGCGCACAGGCCTTCTCCTCTTTCGACACCTATCTCGCCCCCTTCGTGAAGGCGGACAACCTCACCTACGACCAGGTGAAGAAGAGCATCGAGTCCTTCATCTACGGCGTGAACACCCCGTCCCGCTGGGGCACCCAGGCGCCGTTCTCCAACATCACCCTGGACTGGACGGTGCCCTCCGATCTGGCGAACCTCCCGGCCATCGTGGGCGGCAAAGAGATGCCCTTCACCTACGGGGACTGCAAGCCCGAGATGGACATGGTGAACCGCGCCTTCATCGAGGTGATGGTGGAGGGAGACGCCCAGGGGCGGGGCTTCCAGTATCCCATCCCCACCTACTCCATCACCCGCGACTTCGACTGGTCTGAGACGGAGAACAACAAGCTGCTCTTCGAGATGGCGGCCAAGTACGGCACCCCCTACTTCTCCAACTACATCAACAGCGACATGGAGCCCAGCGATATCCGGAGCATGTGCTGCCGGCTGCGCCTGGATCTCCGGGAGCTGCGCAAGAAGAACGGCGGCTTCTTCGGCAGCGGCGAGAGCACCGGCTCTGTGGGCGTGGTTACCATCAACCTGCCCCGGATCGCCTACCTCGCCAAGGACGAGGAGGACTTCTTCAAGCGGCTGGACAAGCTCATGGACCTCTCCGCCCGGTCCCTGAAGATCAAGCGGACGGTGATCGGGGAGCTGCTGGACGCCGGCCTCTACCCGTACACCAAGCACTATCTGGGCTCTTTCGACCACCACTTCTCCACCATCGGCCTTGTGGGCATGAACGAGGCCGGCCTCAACGCCAACTGGCTGCAGAAGGACCTCACCCACGAGGAGACCCAGGTGTTCGCCAAGAAGGTGCTGAACCACATGCGGGAGCGGCTCTCGGACTACCAGGAGCAGTATGGAGACCTGTACAACCTGGAGGCCACCCCGGCGGAGTCCACCGCATACCGCCTCGCCAAGCACGATGTGGAGCGCTACCCGGACATCAAGACCGCGGCCAACCCCGGCGGCACCCCCTACTACACCAACAGCTCGCACCTGCCGGTGGGCTACACCGAGGACATCTTCACCGCCCTGGACATCCAGGACCAGCTGCAGACCCTCTACACCTCCGGCACTGTGTTCCACGCCTTCCTGGGCGAGCGGCTCTCGGATTGGAGAACCGCGGCCAAGCTGGTGCGCTCCATCGCCGAGAACTACAAGCTCCCGTACTACACCCTCTCCCCCACCTACTCCGTCTGCAAGGACCACGGCTACCTGGTGGGCGAGCAGAAGGTCTGCCCCATCTGCGGCCAGAAGACCGAGGTGTACAGCCGCATCACCGGCTATTACCGCCCCGTACAGAACTGGAACGATGGCAAGGCCCAGGAGTTCATCCAGCGCAAGACCTACCAGGTGCACGGAGCGGCCTTTCCCACCGCAGCCCAACCCAGCGATGCGCCCACGGCAGCTGCGGAGGCCCCCAAGCCGGCAGCGGCATCCCTGTCCCGGAAGCTCTTCACCACCGCCAGATGCCCCAACTGCGTGCTGGTAAAGAGGAAGCTGGAGGAGGCCGGCATCCCCTATGAGACCGTCTCCGCCGAGGAGCAGCCGGATCTCTGCCGCGCCTACGGGATCCTGCAGGCCCCCACGCTGGCGGTGGACACCGCAGATGGCGTCCAGCTCTATGTGGGCGCCGGAGAGATCCTCGCCTATCTGGAGCAGGCAAAGATGGCGTGCTGAGCCCGCACACATACCCTCGATAAGAACAATCACCGGCCAGGCTGATCAAAGCCTGGCCGGTGATTTTCTATCCCAAGGTCTCATACGGCACATTGCGCCGATGGTCTCGTTCCTGCAGCCAACCAGGGCCACGGCTGCCGGCCCTGGGGCCATTCCAGCAAAACATGACCCCCACCGCAATTTCATTGCACGAAATACATTTGATCAATCAGACTGTTAGAGAAGCTCTCACCTGCTCCCTCGCTTTCAAGCCAACCGCTGGTTCTCCGAAAGCTTCCCTATCGCCTGCTCCAGATCACACGGGTGAAATCCGTGAATGAGGCCCAGCAGCGCATCTTCCTGATCCTTTGGCAGCCCGGTCTTCCGGTCCTCCGGCTGGTATGCGCAGTTCAGGAAGACAAAGTGACGTAAGAACCGCTCGGTTCCGGGAATTAGACCGCCTCTGTCATGGTACAGCAGATCTCCGCTCCTCGTTGTGTCTTCGCAGCAGAGAAAGATAGCCCAGACTTCAGGACACTCCCAATCCTCTTTGTCTCTCGATGCCAGCAGCCCCAAAGACGACATGTAGTGCACGCCCATCCCAACAGACATCTCTGCCCAATCTCGGAGCATCTTCAGGCCATACACGGTGTTGTCCTCTGCCCAGCAGACCAGATCCATGCAGGCTCGTACCTTGGCACCGGCAGCTGTGCAATCCACGTCCGCCTCTACTCGGTCCAAAGGGATGTCTCGCCTCCCCGTGATGGCTTCCAGCCACTCCTTCACCTGGAACCCAGAGCGCACCGTACGCTGCTGAACGCCCTCAGCCGCATCCATCCGCATGTTCTCCTGACCCATTTTGATATTCCTCCTTGAAAGCATCTCTCAGACCGTCTCGCGTTCAGCGGTGTCCTGCTGTTGCAGCAAGCCCATCCTGGTGCGTTTGTCTGGCTGAGGCTGTCTGTTGGCAGCCCGGGCATCCGACAAGATTCTTTCGATCTCATCGATATCTTTGAGTGTCATGCCACGCTTGATCATCTTACGCATCTTGCCAATTGCTACATTGACCCGGGCAGCAAACTCTGCCCTATCCTCGTTTCGTACATGTTCCGCAGCACGTTTCGCAATTCGTTTCTCCCGTGCCTTAAAATACTCTGCATACTCGTTTTCCAAGCAGACCACTCCTCTCGCCCCAAATTGCTCTCCACGCTGTTTGAATGTCCGATGCCACATATTCTCTGGATCACTCTCACAAAAATCGTGGATCATCTCAAGTAATACCTTTTCCCGCTCTTCCCCTAGCTCAGCATCAGGGTCAACTGCTACAGCAAGCCTGCTACTGGATTTGTCCTGCTGAAGGCCGTCAGTTGGCAACCCGCCCAGTCTGGTTCGAGTTCAACAAGACGTCTTTGATCCTCTGGATGTCGTCATCCTTCATACCGCCATTCCGCATCAAGCCAATTGCTACATTGACCCGAGCAGCGAACTCTGCCCTATCCTCGTTTCGAGCACGTTCCTCAGCACGTTTCGCAATTCGTTTCTCCCGCGCCGCAAAATACTCTGCATACTCATTTTCCAAGCAGACCACTCCTCCTTCTGACACCAATATTTCCTCTCCACGCTGTATGAATGTACGATGCACCATCTTCATTCGTCCTACCTCTGCTGAGCACCCCTGAAACCTATCTCCCAAACCTTCTCTTCTACCCAGCAGAGGTTGGCCCTCTTCGAGATGGGCTCGCAAGCCCACCGTTTTCAAGAACCACACCGTGCTTTCTTCAGTTATTCTAGCACCATCTGGTTCGAATATCAATAGCGACATTTCGCTTTTCACAATGTTATCCCCCATCCAATCAAAGATCATTTTTGCAGCAATTTGCATTGATTATTCTCGATTTGCCCAGCATTCTTACGACTTTGTCCTACCTTTTTCCGCGGATTCTCCCTCTCCAGCATACAGAGGCTCTGCCATTTCCCTTTTCTGATCTGCCCCGCTGAGGCATGTACACAAACGCCAGCGCCCGGATGGGATCTCTCCTCCCATCCGGGCGCTGGCTTCAAGCTGTTGTCCTCTTGTCTGGTGTCGGCGCAGATCTGCGTGGAGAGGTGCTGGTTTCCGTTTGAGAACAGGTCCCAATGGGCTTCTCTCTGCTCACAGCGGTTTTGTCCAAGCATCCCTCTCGCGTCAGCGGACACTGTTGGTACGCCACAGCGCAGGGCCTCTTCCAGCAGTAGAAACTGCAGATAGGCCCTCAGGCTCACCGAGGCAGCTACTGCCGTCAAGCTCAGATCACAACAGTGGACATGTACTCGTCAAACTGCTCCGGAGTCAAGCGCAACCACTTCCTGATTTTGTCCTCCGGAACATTGTCCCGGATCATATCGGCAAACTGCTGGCGTTCCTTCTCGGCAGCTGCTTCCCGGCACTCTTTTCTGACCTGTTCCTCAGTTTCCCGATTCCACTCAATAAAAAGGTCCTGAATCGCCTTGTCCCCCCTTTCATCCGGAGTCTTCGCTCCGCAGTTGTAAAATCACAATATATTTTCCCTCCATATTATAACATCGCCAGTTCAGATATGCAATAGTGTTCCGCTCTCAGTATCTCACGCTATCTTGGTATTCAATGTATTTTTACAGCAATTCTCTTTATAATCCATCGCTTTAGCCGGTATTCTTTCAATGTTGTCCTACAATATTCCGTTGTTTTTCTCCCTGTGCCAGCAGCGCAGCACCCGATTTCTTCTCTACGGCGCGATCCGCCTCACACTTCAGCACAAGAAAAAACAAGTGCCAGGACGGGATCCCTCCCGCTCTGGCACTTGTCCTCTGTCTATTGTCCGGCCAGCTGCTACAGCAAGCCTGCTACTGAGTTTGTCCTGCTGAAGGCCGTCAGTTGGCAACCCGCCCAGTCTGGTTCGAGTTCAACAAGGCATCTTTGATCCTCCGGATGTCGTCATCCTTCAAACCGCAATTCCGCATCAAGCCAACTGCTGCGTTGGTCCGAGCAGCGAACTCTTTCTCATCCTCTTCTCTGGTCGCTGTTCTGGTCAATATCTCGGTCTCTTCTCGAGTCTGTTTCCGTACTTCTTCATTCTTCATCGCCACATATCTGTCAAACTCCTCTTCCAATTTGGTCCACCCTCTTTCATCCCGTTGATGCAGTTCAAAAGCCCGCTTTTTAAAAGAATCATGTATCATCTTGTTGGGATCTCCCTCACAGAAATCGTGAATGAGCTCCAAAAGCAATTTCTCCTGCTTCAGAGGCAACCCTGTTTTTTTATTCTCAGGAGAAGCCTTTTCCTTATTGTAGGCGCAATTCACATACACAATGTGTTGCAAATACAGTTTTTTAGCGGGATCATATGCAGACTCGTCGTGGTACAACAGCTTTCCCTCATTCAGCACATCATACCGGCAGATAAAAATGATCCATACCTCAGGCATCTCAGAATCCTCTTGCCCTTTTCCCAAAGCGACGCTACCCAGAATATCCTGATAGCGAACCGCTCGTCCCATCGGTGCGTCCTTCGTTTTGATTTGCGCTTCTGTGTCATACAGCGCCCTGTTGGAGTCTTTGCAAACCATGTCCATGACAGCATCCTTGCCGTCACCCACCCGGCTAAGGTCCACCTCGGTTTTCATAGAGGAAATCTCGATATTTTCCTTTCCGGTAACCGCATACAGTACTTCCTTTGCAAGGCCTACTTGCCCATCCAAAAAGGTTTGAAAGTATACCTTGTTCAAGAGTATGGCATCCTGTGCGGCTTTTTTGATCTCCTTTTTTTCCTCGTCCGTCCGGTCCACTCTTACCCTGCTATTGATCCCCTTGGCAACCTTGCCCAGGTAGTCAGACAATTTGTCTTCGTGAATGGTGGATGTCACATCAATCTCCGGCAACCCGATCAACAGACCGATGAGATGCTGGATTGCCAGCATGAGCAGTAACAACTGCTCCACAGGCCGCTTCATGAGCTCCTTGAGCTTATCGGCCAGGTTGGTTTTTCCGTTGTTTCCCCTCTCGGACATATCCTTCTCTCCCCTCTGCGGAGAGAGTCAACCTGCCGTCCAGCTTCACACAAAGTCCATTCCAACAAAGCCACTGTCCTGCCTACCTGTGGCGCCTTCAGAGTAGCACATGCAAGAGCTTTTGTCAAGAAAGATTTCAGGTTTCTGCTGGATCCGGCAAGCTCACCCTCTCCAAAACATTGGAACCAGTGCTCTGCCAGCCAGAAGTCGTACATAAACGCGGAATCGCAGGTCCTTTTACCGCATGGATCTCATACAAGTCCTCCGCAAAGTTACAATTAGATACAGAACCTAGGCTTCTCTAAATTTATCATGCCAACAATTTGAACTGTATTCTGTTCTTTTTCTTCAGCATATATTTTAAGATACGCCATTCATTTATGGGACTTTGCGGTTTTTAATTCGATTTCTCCTCGTCTATGTAGCTCTTTCCGCTCGGTATCCCCCATTATAGCAGCTTGTTTCAGGAAATTAACCCCCTTCTCTAATTTTTATTTCCAGCAACAATGGGCCACACCTGTTGCGTCTCCTCTTCCCAACCGCTTCGTTTGACAACCGTTTTATCTTTTCCATTACACCCTATGATAAATGGTATCCCGATATCTTCCGGAGGGCTTGATATAGCGCACCTGTACACAAAAAGCCAGCGCCCGGATGGGATCTCTCCTCCCATCCGGGCGCTGGCCCGTCTTTCTCTCCCCGCCCTGCTGTTCTCCATACAGCGGCGTAGACAGGTACTTGTCTCCGCCGTCCGGGAATAGGGTTACAATCGTTTTCCCGGCGTTCTCCGGCCGCTTTGCCAGCCAGCACGCCGCCCACAGAGCAGCCCCTGCGGAGATGCCCAGCAGGAAGCCCTCGTTTCTCGCCACCCACCGGGCCGCCGCATAGGCGTCCTCATCGGTCACGGGAATGATGCTGTCGTAGATCTCGGTGTTGAGCACGTTGGGGACGAATCCGGCGCCGATGCCCTGCAGTCCATGCTTTCCCGCCGGCTTGCCGCTCAGAACAGCAGAGGTGGCCGGTTCCACCCCTACCACCTGCACATTCGGGTTCATGCCCTTCAGGTACTCCCCCACGCCGGTGATGGTGCCGCCGGTGCCCACGCCTGCCACGAAGATGTCCACCTTGCCATCTGTGGCGTCCCAGATCTCCGGGCCGGTGGTCTCCCGGTGGGCCGCCGCGTTGGCTGGGTTGGCGAACTGGTCCGGGATGAAGCTGTTGGGGATCTCCGCCGCCAGCTCCCTGGCCCTTTCCACGGAGCCGGCCATGCCCTTGGCCCCCTCGGTGAGCACCACCTCGGCCCCGTAGGCCTGCATCAGGAGGCAGCGCTCCTTGCTCATGGTGTCCGGCATCACCAGGATCATCCGGTATCCCCGGTGGGCCGCCAGTGAGGCCATGCCGATGCCGGTGTTGCCCGAGGTGGGCTCGATGATCACGGCATCCTTGGGCAGCAGCCCCTTGGCGGCGGCATCGTCCAACATGAACTTGGCCACCCGGTCCTTGGCGCTTCCGGCGGGGTTCCAGGCCTCCAGCTTGGCCAGGATCCGGCACGGCAGGTTGTGCTCCTGCTCCAGCCGCACCAGCTCCATCAGGGGCGTGGAGCCGATCAGCTCCTCCACAGATGATACGATTTTGCTCATGGATCGTTCCTCCCATACTCAGCGACCCCGCCCAGCCACCCTGCAGTGCTCCCCGGAGAGAGCGGCAGACCAGAGGCAAAAAGATCACACACTTTGGCGCTTTTTCCCCTTGCATTTGCCCGTCTCTGTGATAGGATAGGGCGAACCCAAGGGACGGGCGCATGATATATGCCCGCGGTAGGGAATGCAAGAGGGCGAGGGCCAATTTGCAAAACCGCGCCGCAGAAGGCAGGTCTGAGAGGAGAACCGCAATGCGAAAAGTCGTACTGATGGACTATATGGGCACCGCCGCCAAGGAGGGCGGCCCGGAGATGACGGAGATGGTGCGGATCATCTGCAAGAACAGCCGAATCCACGATCCCCGCCAGGTGGTGGACTACATCTGGGGCACCCGGAAGACCATGGAGGAGGCCAGCTTCCTGGACAGCTACCGCACCGAGGACGAGATCTCCACCCAGCTCATCGAGGACATGAAGCGGGACCTGGACCTCAAGGCCTCCACAGAGGAGCTCATGACATTGGTCCGGGGCTTCTGGGTAAACGCCCCGCTGTTCCCGGACACTCTGGCCTTCTTCGAGCAGTGTCCCCTGCCCATCTATCTCGTCACAAACAATGGCCGGAAGTACATGGAGCAGGCCCTTGAGAAGAACGGCCTCCCCTGCGCCGGCTTCACCAGTGCAGACGATGCCCGGGCATACAAGCCCCACCAGGAGCTCTTCGCCGCCTGTCTCCGGCTGGCGGGCTGCGCCCCGGAGGAGGCGGTGCACATCGGGGACTCGTACCGCTCCGATGTCCTGGGCGCCCAGGCCGCCGGCATCCAGCCCATCCTGCTGCTCCGGGGCAAGGAGAACGCCAGCGGATTCTCCCCCGCCGCCCAAGACCTCACCGAGGCCCTGGCGTGGGTGAAGAAGCTGTAACCGGCTGCAGCACCCGAACCAAGGCGATCCCATTCCGCCCGCCCCTGCCGCCGCAGGGGCGGGCGCTTGTGCGCCCAGCCAACGCCTTCCATCTCAACCGCCATATGCCACAATTCACCTCGGCAAACAGTCCGCAAAGGCATACAGAAAGGCCAATTTCCGGCCCGATCTACCCAATTCCATACCTTTCCGGTTCCCGCCTGTTGAAAAGCCCTGCAAAAGGTGATAGAATGGGCCGAGGGGCTGCGGACCCTGTCTCGCTGGGTCCCGCCGCCCTTATGGCACACCGGTACTGAGACGCGCCCCGGGACAGGGCGTGGAGAGAGAAAGTTGGTAGGTCATGATCAAGGAAAACCAGAGACTGTTAAATCACATCAATCTCGCCACCGATATTCTCATTCTGTTCCTATCCTTCCCCATCGGGTTTTGGATACGGTTCGCCTTCTTCCCCGGGATCATCACCATCGGTCTGTCCACATATACCGCCATGGGCGCCGTGTACACCGCCATTCAGCTCTTCGTCTTCGCCGCCCTGGGCATGTACCAGTCCTATCGGCAGACCCCCCTGCGGGTGGAGCTGCAGCGGCTCTTCGAGTCTGTGGCGCTGGTGGTGGCCCTCCTGCTGGGCACCCTCTATGTGGGGTGGGGCGTGCACTTCTCCCGCGGCGCCCTGGCCATCATCTTCGCCATGATCCTGGGCCTGCTCAGCGTTAAGCGGTTCCTGCTCCGCCGTGCCCTCCGGTTCGCCCGGCAGAAGGGGTACAACCAGAAGCACATCGTGCTGGTGGGAAACGGCCACCTGGCGGCCAAGTACCTCAACGAGATCCGCAAGGACGCAGAGCTGGGGTACACCGTGATCGGCTATGTCAGCCTGAAGGAGGACAAGACCAAAAACGGCCTCACCTGGCTGGGGTCCTTTGAACAGCTGGAGGACGTCCTGGAGGGGCACCACCCGGACGAGGTGATCTCCGCCGTGGAGCTGAAGGACTTCGGCCGCACCCCGGGCATCATCGAGGCCTGTGAGAGCGCGGGCATCAAGCTGTCCATCATCCCCTTCTACGCGGACTACATGCCCTCGAACCCCCAGTTCGACACCCTCAACGGCATCCCCCTGCTGAATATCCGCCGGATCCCCCTGGACAACTACGCCAACGCCTTTCTGAAGCGGACCATGGACATCGTGGGCTCTGTCATTCTGCTGGTGGTGACGTCCCCCATCATGCTGTTCTGCGCCATCGGGGTGAAGCTCAGCTCCCCGGGGCCGGTGATCTTCAAGCAGCAGCGGGTGGGCCGCAACAAGCAGCTCTTCTACATCTACAAGTTCCGCTCCATGCGCATCAATGACAGCGAGGACACCGCCTGGAGCACCAATGAAGACAGCCGCCGGACCAAGTTCGGCACCTTTATGCGCAAGCTCTCCCTGGACGAGTTCCCCCAGTTCTGGAATGTGCTGAAGGGGGACATGAGCCTGGTGGGGCCCCGGCCGGAGATTCCCCACTACGTGGACCAGTTCAAGAAGGAAGTCCCCCTGTACATGGTGAAGCACCAGGTCCGCCCGGGCATCACCGGCTGGGCCCAGATTCACGGCTTTCGGGGGGACACCTCCATCCAGGGCCGCATCGAGCACGACATCTACTACATCGAGAACTGGAGCATCTGGCTGGACATTCAGATCCTGTTCTCCACGGTGTTCAAAGGCAAATTTGTAAACGACGAGAGGTGAGGCGGCGCCCATGCCGGACAAAATTCTCTTTATCGCCTCAACGTTCTCCCACCTGCTCAACTTCCACCAGCCGTACCTGCAGGCCTTTCGGGACCGGGGCTGGGAGGTCCACGTTGTGGCGGGCCGGGTGGAACACCCCATCCCCCAGGCCCACCGGCAGGTCCACATGCCCTTCCAGAAGTCCATGACCGCCCCCGGCAACCTCCGGGCCGCGGCCCAGCTGCGCCGGCAGATCCAGCAAGAGGGGTACAAGATCATCAGCGTACATACCGCCCTGGCCTCGTTTTTCGCGAGGATGGCGGTGAAGGGCATGCGGCATCGGCCCTTTGTCCTGGATATCGTCCACGGCTACCTCTTCGATGACGACACGAACGCCGCCAAGCGCACCCTTCTCCTGGCAGCGGAGCAGCTCACCGCCCCTGAGACGGACCTCTTGGCCGTGATGAACCAGTGGGACCTGCAGCTGGCCCAGACCAAACACCTGGGCCGCGAGGTGGCCTATATCCCCGGCATGGGGGTGGACTACCGCCGTCTGGACCGCTGCACCCGGGAGGACGGCCTGGCGGTGCGGGCAAAGCTGGGCATCCCGGAAAATGCCCTCATGATGCTGTACCCCGCCGAGTTCTCCGCCCGGAAAAATCAGGCCGCCCTGCTCCGGGCCATGCCAAAGCTGCCGAAACAGGCGGTGCTGGTGTTGCCCGGCCACGGGGTGCTGTTAGAGGAGTGCAAACAGCAGGCCCAGGACTTACATATCGCAGACCGGGTCTTCTTCCCCGGCCAGATCGCAGACATCGCCCCCTGGTTTGTGGCGTCGGACATCGCCGTGTCCTCCAGCCGCAGCGAGGGGCTGCCCTTCAACCTCGCGGAGGCCATGCACTGCGGGCTGCCGGTGGCCGCCAGCGCGGTAAAGGGGCAGACGGACCTGGTGGTGTCCGGAGAGACCGGCCTCTTATACCCCTACGGAGACGATGCCGCCCTGGTGCAGGCCCTCACCCAGCTGATTGAGGACGCGCCGCTGCGGCGGCGCCTGGGCGAGGCCGGCCGGCGCCGGGCCGAGCACTTCGGCCTGGACGCGGTATACCCCCAGGTGATGGCCCTCTACGACCGAGCCCTCGCCGCCGTGGGCGCCCCGGTCTCAACGAAATCCTGATCCCAGAAAGAGAGGCGAGCAGCCGCATGGAATCCCAATCCCAGAGAAGTCCCCAGATGCGGCTGTTCAGCCTCTTTTTCTTTGTGCTGCTGGCCCTGCTGTGCCTGCAGAGCGTCGTCCCGGCGGGCCGCGCCCTCCGGGACTGGAAGCGGGCCAACTTCGGCACCGGCAAAGTTCTCTCAGTCCAGGCGGTGGACGACATGGCGGCGGACCTGGAGAGCAGGCTGGCGGACGGCATCCTGGTCCAACACCCCTGGCAGATGAAGTTTGTGCTGCTGCACAAGGCCTATCAGCGGTGGGGACAGGGGATGAACCTCACCACCGCCCTCTCCGGCACCGTGCTGGACGAGTCTGAGGACGTGGTGGTCCAGCGGGCAGACGGGAAGCTCACCTATCTCATCACGGACGCCGAGGTCTCAGGCACCGTGGCCAGCGTCACGGACTTCGCCCTGGACATGGAGGCGGAGGGCAGACACTTCCTGCTGCTGGAGACCCCCAACAAGACGGGAACGCTGGCCCCCGAGTACGATGGCGTGGTGGAGGACTACACTGTCCCCCGGGAGGCGCGGGTGAACGCCCTGCTCCGGGAGGCGGGGGTGCCCTTTGTCTCCTGCAGCGAGAAGATCGCGGAGGAGGGCATAGACCTGGGCTCTCTCTTTTTCAAGACAGACCACCACTGGACCCCCCTGGGCGGGCTGTGGGCGTGCAAGCTCTTCGCCGAGGCCCTGAATGAGACCGCCGGCTATGCCATAGACACCGCCATCTTTGACGAATCCCAGTACGATGTGCAGTGGCGGGAGAACTTCTTCCTGGGCAGCCAGGGCCGCAAGGTGACGGAGGTCTACGTGGGCCCGGAGGACTTTCCCATCGTCCTGCCCCGCTACGACACCCACCTGGAGGTCTATCACTCCAGCCTGAACGCCACCCTCACCGGCAGCCTCCAGGAGACCATGATGAACTGGAGCGTGCTGGACACGGAGAGCCTCTATCAGCGCAACGCATACGGCCTCTACGGCTACGGGGACGAGGGGCTCATCCAGATGCACAACCTGGACAAGTCGGACGGGCACAGGCTGTGCATCGTCAAGATCTCCGTGGCGGACTGCATGGCCCCCTACCTCTGCAACGCGGCGGAGTACGTGGACTTCATAGACCTGCGCCTCTTCGGACAGAGCCTCCGGGACTACATCCGGGAGACCGACCCGGACACGGTGGCCGTGATCTACCAGGGCACCTCTTTTGAGGACAAGAACCTGGACGTCCTCTTCACCTTCACCTGACGGCACGGAGGGCGGATATGGTATTCTCAAAAGCGGAATTTCTCTTTCTCCTGCTGCCCTTCACCCTTGCGGTGTACTGGCTGCCCTTTTTCCGGGGGCTGCGGTGGCGGAACATCTGGCTGCTGCTGGTCTCCCTCTTCTTCTACGCCTGGGGCGAGCGGTTCTACGTGCTGCTGATGGTGCTGTCCATCCTCGGCAACTGGCTGCTGGGCCTCTGGGTCTCCAGCGTCCCCAGGCCCAGAGGGAAGGCCATCGTGGCGCTGGCCTGCGGGTTCAACCTGGGGCTGCTCTTCGCCTTCAAGTATCTGAACTGGATTCTCTCCGGCGTTGGGATGGAGCCCATCGCCTTCTTCCGGCTTCCCATCGGCATCTCCTTCTACACCTTCCAAGCGCTGTCCTACGTGATCGACGTGTATCGCGGCAAGGACCCGCCCCAGAAGAACCTCATCGATGTGGGTCTGTATATCGCCTTCTTCCCCCAGCTGGTGGCGGGCCCCATCGTGCGCTACGGCACCGTGGCAAAGCAGCTCCGGGAGCGCACCGCCACCTGGGACGGCGTTGCACAGGGGGCCTGGCGGTTCACCATCGGCCTCTCCAAGAAGCTCATCCTGGCCGATCAGCTGGGGAGCGTCACCCGGCTCACCTTCCAGCAGAACACGGAGCAATCCGCCCTTCTGGCCTGGCTGGGGGCCCTCGCGGTGATGCTGCAGATCTTCTTCGACTTCTCCGGCTACTCCGACATGGCCATCGGCCTCGGCAAGATGTTCGGCTTCGACTTCCCGGAGAACTTCAAATACCCCTATATCTCCCAGTCCATCTCCGAGTTCTGGCGGCGCTGGCACATCTCCCTGAGCTCCTGGTTCCGGGACTACCTCTACTACCCCCTGTCTGTGGGGCCGTCTGTGCGGCTGCGGAAGGCGGTGGCCCAGAAGTGGAGCCGGCAGACCGCGGCAAAGGTCTCCGGCGCCTTCACGCTGTTTGTGGTGTGGCTGGCCACGGGCCTCTGGCACGGGGCCAACCTCACCTTCGTGGTGTGGGGCCTTATGCAGTTCGTCTTTCTCGCGGTAGAGCAGTACCGGAGGCCACCGAAGAACAAAAAACGGGCGGCAATCCTCGGCACCATCGGCACTCTGCTCGCCGTCCTCTGCTCCGATGTGGTCTTCCAGGCAGACAGCCTCTCCCACGCCGCATCGTACTTTGCCACCATGCTCTGCCTCCGGGGCAACCCCCTGGCAGATCCCGCCGCCTGGTATTGGCTCCGCCAGTACGGGGTGGTGTTTGTCCTGGGCATTCTCCTCTCCACCCCGGTGGTCCCCGTCCTCCGGGAGAAGATGGAGGCGAGGGGCCATGGGAACCTCTGGGCCTGGGTCCGCACCGCAGGCATGATGCTCCTGCTCCTCTTGGACATCGGCTTCGTCTTCGGCGGGGACTACAGCCCCTTCATCTACTTCAATTTCTGACGATCCGAAAGGTGGAACCCACATGTATCCCCATCTGCAGCAAGTTCTGGAGGGCGTGCTGCCCTATGCAGACTTCACATCCAAGACCCTGGTCTCAGACGGCTATTTCAACTCCATCACCCTGGCAGACGCCGTGGGGGAGCTGTCTGTGGAGTACGGGATCACCATCCCCTGTGATGAGATCACCCCGGACAACTTCAACTCCCTGGATGCCATCGCGGCCATGGTGCGCCGCCTGGGCGGCAACCCGGAGGGCTGATGGAATTGCACGCCCTCACCGAGGCGCTCTTTCGGAATGCCGCAGAGCGCCCGGACAAGACCGCCCTCATTGAGAACGAAATTCCCACCACCTGGGGCGAGCTGGCGGACCTGGCAGCCGGCGCCGCATCCTATCTCCTGGACCGGGGCTTGCATCCCGGGGAGATCGTGATGCTGCGCACCCAGCAGGCCCTGGCCTTTGTGGCCGTCTACCTGGGCGTCCGGGCCGCCGGCGGCGTCCCGGCGCCCCTGGAGAGAAACGGCCCCGCGGGCATCGCGCCGGTGGCGGACTCCCTCCAGTCCCACTGGATGCTGGGCAGTGAGGCAGACCAGGCGTCCGGGGCCGTCTCCACCGCAATCCCCCTGGAGGAGGTCTTCCGGCAGGCCAAAACCGCCCCCAGGCGATCACTTCCAACCCAAGCGCTGGACGGCCCCTCCGATGTGCTCTTCACCACCGGCACCACCGGCCGCTCCAAGGGGGTGCTGCACACCAACCGCAGCGTATTGGCCATCGGCCGCCAGCAGGCGGGGCTCTTCGGCATGGAGAAGGACACGGTACTGGTGCTGCCCGGTCCCATCAACCACGCGGGAAACATCTGGTGCCTCTGGGCATCGGTGCTCACCGGCGGCGCCTTCTACCTCCTCAACGGCATGTCCGATCTCAAGGCCTTCTATCGGGCGCTCCGTTGGCCGGAGGGGCATCTGGCCTGCCACCTGGCGCCGTCTGCCGTCCGTACCCTCTTCACCCTCTCCGGAGACCAGCTGGGGCAGTACAACGGCAGGCTGGAGTGGCTGCTGCTGGACGGCGCCCCTGTGCCGGAGCCGGACCGGGAGCGGCTGCGGGCCCTGCTGCCGGACACCGCCCTCTATATCCACATGGGGGCCTCCGAGACCGGCTCCATCTCCTCCTATCGATACCAGGGCAGCGCCGGCTTCCCCGGCTGCGTGGGTCTGGCCGCCCCCGGCGTGCACTTCTTCTTCACAGACGAGCACCGCAACGTGCTGGAGCACACCTCTCCGGAGCACCCGGGCCTTCTGGCCTGCAACGGGCCCACCCTGATGGCGGGCTATGTGAACGCCCCGGAGGCCACCGCCCAGGCCATGCCGGACGGCAACGTCTATCTCAACGACCTCGCCTGGCAAGATGACAGCGGCTATCTCTATGTCCTGGGGAGAGCAGACGATGTGATCAATGTAGGGGGCCTAAAGGTGTCTCCCGTGGAAGTGGAGGAGGCGGCACTGGCCCTCCCCGGCATCCGGGACTGCATCTGCATCGCCATCCCCCACCCCATCAGCGGACAGGCCCTGAAGCTGCTGGTAGTGCCGGACCCGGCTGTCCCCTTCCACCCCCGGGCCATCATCGCGGCCCTGCACGACTCCCTGGAGTGGTATAAAGTCCCCGCCCGGCTGGAGCAGACCGATGCCGTGCGCCGCATGTACAACGGCAAGCCGGACCGCAAGTCCTACCGCACCTGACTCCCCCTTCCGAGACGCCCTGGGGCATCCGCCCCAGGGCGTCTTTGCAACGCCTCTCATTTGGCACAATTGAGGCGGCCGCCGGAGCGGCGCGACTCTGGGAACTTCGTGAAAAAACTGCCATTTTCAGGCGGATGACGCTCTTTTCCACTTGAAAGCGGCAGCGTGTGGTGCTATACTGCTTTGGAACCCCACTCAGGGGAGAATTCGTCTGAGAAAGGAAAAACGCCATGAAGAAACGTATCCTTGCCCTCTTGCTGGTACTGTGCATGCTCTTCAGCACCACGCCGATGATGGCATTTGCTGAGTCTGGCACACCCACAAGCGGAGCCGGGGATGCAGTGGCTACCGCCTCCCCTGAGGCCGAGCCCTCTGCTGCACCTGACGCCTCCGCTGAACCCTCTGCAACCCCCGCATCCGCAGCGCCGGATGCCTCTGCTGCGCCTGCGGCATCCGCCGATCCCGCGGCCTCCGCTGCACCCGCAGCTTCCACCGAACCCGCCGCCTCCGAGGCCCCGGCAGCCTCCACTGCCCCGGCGCCCGAGGCGTCTGAAGAGCCCCTCTATCACGCGGACGTGGACTACAAGGACATGAAGGTCCAGCCCGTGGACCTGGATGCCCTGCAGGAAGACCTGGACGAGATCGTGGCCCTGAAAGACGATGCGGCCAACGTGGACAAGATCCAGGAGATGCTGTTCGGCAAGGACGGCGTCGTGAACAAGTATATGCAGATCCTGAGCACCAACCGGAGCCTCCTGAACATCAAGACCTCTGTGAGCATCGCGGACAAGGGCTCCGCCACCCAGTACAGAGAGACCGTCTCGGACTTCCAGGACGCTCTGGACATGGTGTACCTGGCCATGAAGGCGATCATCACCTCCCCCTGTGAGCAGGCCATCAAGACCTACTTCACCTCCGAAGAGGACTGGGAGTACCTGGAGGAGTATGAGGCCATCACCGATGAGGAGAAGGCCAAGACAGACCGCATCGTGGCCCTGCAGCAGCAGTATGACACGCTGTTTGCCAACGGCGACGGCTTCTTCGATGTGCCCATCACCGTGGCAGGCATCGAGACCACCTTCGGCGCCCTCTATGAGGCCTATCAGGCGGGCAAGGTGGACGGCTCTGTGGTGAACCAGGCCCAGACCCTAGCCTTTGACGAGTGGAGCGAGGAGATGGCCGAGATCTACACCGAGCTCATCTCCCTCTACACCGCCGAGGCCAAGGAGGAGGGTTACGACTCCTACGCAGACTACGCCTATGAGAATGTCTTCCAGAGAGACTACACCCCGGAGACCATCGCGGACTTCGAGGCGGCCGTGAAGGAGTACTTCCCGCCCCTCTACCAGGCCTTCGAGAACCTGATGGACTCCCAGGAGAACCCCTATGAGAACGAGGACTACTCCGGCGACGTCGCCTTCGACATGATCGAGGACTACGTGAAAAACTTCTCCCCCGAGATGAAGGAGTCCTTCACCTACATGCGGGACCACCACCTCTATGACTACGCGGACACCCCGGACAAGGCGGGCGGCGGCTTCACCACCATCCTGAGCGCCTACGGTGCCCCGTTCACCTTCAACACCCCGGAGGGCAGCTTCTACGACTTCACCACCGCGGTCCACGAGTTCGGCCACTACAACCGCTACTACTGGACCCCCGCGGACTTCTTCGCCGAGACGGACAGCATCGACATGGCCGAGGTCCACTCCCAGGGCTTCGAGCTGCTGTTCATGCAGTTCTATCCCGAGATCTTCGGCGATGACTCGTCCGTCATCGTGAACTACCAGATGGACAACCTGATCTACGCCATCCTCTCCGGCTGCATGGAGGACGAGTTCCAGCAGTACGCCTTCTCCGAGCCGGACCTCACCGCAGACAAGCTGGAGGCCAAGCACCGCGAGCTGCTCATCGAGTACGGCTTCTTTGAGGAGGGCGACCCGAACCTGGATCTCAACACCTATTACTGGTTCGGCATCCCCCACCACTTCAGCACCCCCTTCTACTACATCAGCTACGCCACCTCCGCCGCCGCTGCCTTCTCCTTCTGGCTGGACGCCCAGGAGAACGGCTGGGATGCCGCCAACGAGGCGTACAACAAGCTGGTGCTCATCCAACCCGGTGAGGTGGACGAGGAGGGCAACGAGCTGGGCTTCGTGGGCTCCCTGAAGGCCGTGGGCGTGGAGGATCCCACCACCGGCGCCTATGCCAAGGAGCTGGCGGAGAAGCTGGAGGCCGCCACCGATCCGGAGGGCCAGTACGCCGCCGTGATGGAGGCCTACATGACCGAGATGGAGAGTATCTTCACCGATGTAGACCGCACCAACCCCCTGGCGCAGTACATCTGGTCCGCCTATTCCGATGGCATCACCGGCGGCACCGGAGACGGCGCCTTCCACGGTGACGAGCCCTTCACCCGGGCCCAGGTGGCCGCCATCATCCACAACGGCTTCGCCGCGGCCCATGACCCCGTGGACGGCGTCTTCTCAGACGTGCCGGACAACGCCTGGTATGCCGGGGCCGTGAACTGGGCCGCAGACCGCCAGATCGTGGCCGGCACCGGAGACGGCAAGTTCAGCCCGGACGCGGTGATCACCGAGGAGGAGCTGGTGACCTACCTCTACAACCTCTGGACCCGCATGGGCAACAGCGGCGCAGACCCCTCTGTGGAGCTGCCCTATGCCGATGCAGACGACATCTCCGATTGGGCATACGAGGCCATGGTCTGGGCCTCCATGCTGGGCCTCGTTGCCGCAGATGAGAGCGGCAACGTGGAGCCTCAGATGCAGCTCACCCGCGCAGATGCCGTGGTGACCGTCTGGTTCCTGTATAACTACCTGCACTCCTGATCTAAGCAACAGAAGGCCCTGCGGCGCCGCCGCAGGGCCTTTCATTATGCGCGGAAGGGAGATCCGCTTGCTGATGGGATAGACAGCAGCTGCTGGACCCGGCCCTGGAGCAGCCGCTCCAGGGCCGCGAGATGGGCCTCCGGGAAGTTCATGGCCGGGTGCCGCCGGAAGGTGAACCCAACCATCCGCTCCAGCTGCGCCCTCTGGGTCTCCCCCAGTGCGGCGGCGCACACCGCCTCAAAGGAGATGCCATAGGGGTTGGTCCGGCCGGCGGCGTACTCCCGCAGTCTCCCGTAGTCTCCCATGGCCTCAGTGCTGCAATAGCAGAGGAGAGAGAGGCCATTATCAAAGATCGGGGCGGGGGCGATGATCCGGCCGGTGGCGTTGTCCCGCAGGACGCCGAAGTTCCCGAAGTGCCGGTCCTCGTTGTATGTGAGGGCATCGAAGACCAGCATGCTGCGGATCTGCTGGGAGAAGGCCGGGCCCAGGGCATCGTAGAAGGCGAGGCACCCTTGGATACCGCCCTCCCGGACCAGCCGGCCGATGGGGATGTATGCGGTGGTGGAACTGGTAAAGAGCGGACAGGTGGAGACGGGGATCCCGTGCCAGAGGGCGAGATCGTATGGGACTGCGGAAAGGCCCATCCGCTGGGCTACCTGGGCGGCATAGTACTCACAGAACGGCTCCCTCCCGGCGTTGGACACCCCGCTGGTGCCGGCCTTGTACAGCAGGATCTCCCCGTCCCCATCGCGCACCCACGCCTTCTGCAGCATGCCGTTGGTGGTGAGCTCCGGGGAGCGGGTGAAGGTCTCCGGCCTGGGGCCCACCCCGGTGAGGGCGATGCGCACGAGCTCCGGGCAGAAGGGGTTCTCATAGAGGTTGGATTCGGCAAAGGTGCCCGGGAAGCCCGCCGGGACGACCCAGTACGCATCGTTCAGTGAGAGCCCTTTGGAGATGCGGACCAGCTCCATGGTGTCCATGGGGGTACACCCCACCGCACGGCAGATCTGGTCTGCGTAGTTTCGGCCCCTGGGGATGAATCGCTGCCGTAGCCAGTGGAGGATCCCCTCCCCGGTGCAGTCCAGGTCCAGGGGCAGCAGGGGCCGGCTGCTCTCGTCCACAGAGGTGATCTCCGCGGCCAAGGACAATCCTTCTGCAATCTGAAACTGCAGCAGCTCCTGATCGTAGAGGCGCAAGCTGTATTGGGTCTTTCGCATGAATGTCGCTCCTCTCCCACGGCGCAGCGGTGTGTAGATACAAAGCTCCGGTGCAATTGGGCACCAAGCATTGCAGAACCAAAGAATTCAAAAATCAAAAGCAGCGCTTTCCGCCGTTTTCTTCTTCGATATTGTATCACGTAAACGCAAGAGATGCAATCAGAAATTTCAAATTAACTATTTTATTATCAAATCAATTGTCCCCAAGTGCAAACGGAGCCCCCGGCAGGATGCCGGGGGCTCCGTTGATGTTCTGTTTTCTCGGATGCCTTTGGGCTCAGGAGCGCTCAGACATGGGCACGAAGAGCCGCTTGGGGGCCACCGCCTTGTATGCGGGGCGGATGATCCGGCTGTACGGGCTGTACACCTCTTCGATGCGGTGGGCGCACCAGCCCACGATGCGGGCGATGGCGAAGAGCGGGGTGTACAGCTCCGGCGGGATGTCCATCATCTTGTACACCAGGCCGGAGTACATGTCCACGTTGGCGCAGAGGGGCTTCGTCTGGCCGGTGACCTCCCGGAACACGCCGGGGGTAAGCCGCTCTACGGACTCGAAGAGCTCGAACTCGTCCAGCATGCCCTTGCGCTCTGCCATGCCCCGGGCGAATTTCTTCAAGATCACCGCACGGGGGTCTGAGATGGTGTACACCGCGTGGCCCATGCCGTAGATCAGGCCGGAGCCGTCTCCCGCCTCCTTGCGGAGGATCTTGGTGAGGAAGTCCCGGATCTCGTCATCGTCCTTCCAGTCCTTCACCCCGGCCTCAATGTGGGAGAACATGTTCATGACCCGCATGTTGGCGCCGCCGTGCCGTGGGCCCTTCAGGGAGCCCACAGCCGCTGCGATGGCGGAGTAGATGTCGGTGCCGGAGGAGGACAGCACCCGGCAGGCGAAGGCGCTGTTGTTGCCGCCGCCGTGCTCCATATGCAGCACCAGGCACAGGTCTAAGAGCCGGGCCTCCTCCCGCGTGAAGTGGTTGTCGTGGCGGACGGAGTACAGGAAGTTCTCCGCCACGCTGAGGCCCTCCTGGGGCCGGTGGAGGTACAGGGACTCGCGGTCGAAATAGTGGCGCTTGGTGGCGTAGGCGTGGGCCACGATCACCGGGAAGCGGGCGATCAGCTTCAGGGCCTGGAACATCTCCATGGGGAGGGTGTTGTTGTCCGGGTCCGGGTCATAGGAATAGAGGGCCAGCACGGAGCGGGCCAGCTTGTTCATGACATCGTGGCTGGGGGCCTTGAGGATCATGTCCTCGGTGAAGTTGGGGGGCAGCTGGCGGAAGTAGGACATGATGCCCTTGAACTGCTCCAACTGCTCCTCGGTGGGCAGGGCGCCGAACATCAGCAGATAGGCGGTCTCCTCGTAGCCGAACCGGTCCTCTGCGGTGAAGCCCCGGATCAGGTCCTGCACCTCAAAGCCGCGGTAGAAGAGCTGGCCGGGAATGGAGACCCGCTCGCCGTCTTCCATGATGTAGCCGCGCACATTGCCGATCTTCGTGACGCCCGCCATGACGCCGGTGCCGTCCGGATTGCGCAGGCCGCGCTTTACGTTGTACCGCTCGAAGTCCTTGGGGTCTATCTGGGAATATTTTTCAAATTCCCCGCATAAGCCTTGGATGAAGTCCAGAGACTGCGTTCTCTGCTCATTTGCCCTCTGCTGCGCTTCGATCAGGGTTTCAAAGATAGTGTTTCCCATCAAGATCCGCCTCCCTGCCTGGGTGCCCAGGCACATCAAGTAGTCCGCCATCTGCGGCGGGTGCCCTATTGTACCGCATAGAAGGACATCCGTCAATGCAAAAAGCGTGCAACTTTTCCCCGATTCCCCCAGTTCTTTGGGGCTACCCGCACAAATTTTGAAAGAAGGATCTGAAAACTTGCAAAAGCAATGCTGCCTCCATGCCCTCCGGCGCCCCTTTCTCACCGGTCTGGCTCTCTCCCTTCTGGTGATGATTCTCCCCTTTGCAGCCCTGGATGAAGCGCCAGAAAGCCCCTCTTCGGCACCTTCTGCCCCAGCTCTCTCGTCGCGCCCCTTGGCAATGGCGAGCCCGGTTCCCGCTCCCACGCCCGCTGCGCCAGCCCCCACTTTGCAGCCGGCACCCGTTCTCCCTGCAAAAAACGTGGATTCCAAGGCCACCGTACGGGTTTTATTAAAAGACGGCGTCACGGTGGAGACGCTCTCCCTGGCGGACTACCTCTGGCGAGTGGTGGCGGCGGAGATGCCCGCCACCTTTGCGCCCGAGGCCCTGCGGGCCCAGGCGGTGTGCGCCAGGACCTACGTGGCCGCTCGAAAGCGCACCGGGGTCCACAGTGCGAAGGGGGCGGACGTGTGCGCCGGGTCCGGCTGCTGCACCGCCTATCTCGACCCCAAAGACGCCGAACAGCGCTGGGGTGCCTATACTGAGGCGTACAGCGCCATCATCCGGGAGGCGGTCTCAGACACGGACGGCATCATCCTCACCTGGGAGGGAGACCCCATCCAGGCGGTGTTCTTCTCCTCCGCCGCCGGCAGCACGGAGGATGCGGAGACCGTGTGGGGCTATGCCATCCCCTACCTGGTCCATGTGGAGAGCCCGGAGGGAGACGAGGTCCCGGGATACCACTCCACGGTGTCTCTCACCCCCCAGGAGGTACAAGCCCGGGCGCTGCGGGCCGGTCTGGGGGCCGATCTCAGCGGACCGCCCTCCGCCTGGTTTCAGGGGCTCACCCGGACCGCTGGGGGTCAGGTGTCTGCGCTCACCCTCGGCGGCATTGCCCTCTCCGGCAATGCCGCCCGGAACCTGTTTTCTCTCCGCTCCGCCTCTTTTACCGTCTCCTGGGACGGCAGTGCCTTTGTCTTCTCCGTGACGGGATATGGCCACGGGGTGGGGATGAGCCAATACGGCGCCAACGCCCTGGCAGAACAGGGCTATTCCTGGCAGGACATCGTCTTTCACTACTACACCGGGGTCTCCCTGGGCACCTATCCCCTCTGAGGAAACGCCGCCCCTGTATCAAATTTGTATCGTTTCCCTCCCCAGGATTGCATTTCCAGGCCGCTTGTGCTACCTTGGTACCGACCCCACAGAAATAGAGATGCCTGGAGGTGTGTCCCATGTCCAGCGTAGACCCGTCTGCCCCCGGCGAGACAACCGCCGCCCCGGCAAAGCGCAAAGCACATCCCATTCTCCTGTTCTTTCCCGCGGTGATCCTCTACCACGAGCTGCTGCTCCGCCTTTTTGACAGCGCGTACACCGCCTTCTTCTCCCCGGATCTGCTCCGCATCGCCCTCTTCTCCCTGGCCGCCGGTACCGCCACCCAGCTGGTGCTGGACCTGATCCCGGCAAAGCCAGTGTCCCGGGTGTTGGGCTTTCTCCTGCTCCTCCTCGGCACCGTCCTGGTGTGCATTGAGCGGGGCTGCCGGGCCATGTTCGGCGTCTACTTCGGGCCCACCACCATCACCAGTATGGCAGGGGAGGTATTGGGCGGCGGCTTTGGGGACACGGTGGGCAGCGTGGTGCGGGACATTCTGCCCTTTGTGCTGCTCTCCCTGCTGCCCCTGGTATCCTACCTGCACATCCAGCGGGGCCTGATCCCCCGGAGAGGGCTCCCCGTCTGGCCAAAGATTGGTCTCTTCGCAGGTGCCATCGTTGCCCACGTCCTGGGGGTACTCCTCTGTATCCAGCCCGAGATCAGACCCCTCTACACCTACGCATTCACCGCCAACACGGCGATCCCTGTGGTTGGGATGATATCTACCATGCGGCTGGACATCCAGTACGCCCTCTTTGGCATGCCGGAGATGGCGGCCGGCAGCTTCGTGGAAGAGCCTCCCCCGGTGTTCCCCACCCCATCGGAAGCTCCAACGCCCACGCCAACAGCCACCGCCACGCCTGTCCCCACCGCAACGCCAACGCCGGCTGCCACAGCGGCACCATCTGAACCACCGGAGCCAACACCGGAACCTACACCAGAGCCAACACCTGATCCCACCCCGGAGCCCACGCCCACGGTGTACCCGTACAACGTGCTGGACCTGGACTTCGAGGCATTGGCGGCGGAGGAGAAGGACAAGACCGTCCGGGACATGCACACATACTTCGGCAGCCTCACCCCCTCCCAGCAGAACCAGTACACCGGCATGTTTGCGGGGAAGAATCTGATCTTCATCACCGCCGAGGCGTTCAGCCCGTACTGCATCTCTGAGGCCCTCACCCCCACCCTGTACCGCCTCTCCCACGAGGGCTTTGTCTTCCAAAACTACTACCAGCCGGACTGGACCATGTCCACCGTGGGCGGGGAGTTTGCCAACTGCACCGGCGTCATCCCCGTCTGGGTCAACGGCAGCTGGACGGTGAATGCTGCCATCCAGGGGCAGAACGCAGAGCCCTTCACCCTGGGCAACCAGTTCAAGGCCCTGGGGTACAGCGTCCCGGCCTGGCACGACCACCTCTACACCTACTACAACCGGAACAAGTACCTCACCCTCTTCGGCTATGACTACAAGGGCACCCAGGGCGGCGGCCTGACGATCCCCAGCGAGGACCTGTGGCCCGCCTCCGATTACGACATGATGGAGGCCACGGCGGACAGCTACATCGATGCCTATGTCACCACCGGCCAGCCCTTCCACGCCTATTACATGACCGTCTCCGGCCACGCGGGATACACCTTCGGCGGCAACAACATGTCTGCCCGGAACCGGGAGGCGGCACAGGCAGCGTATCCGGATGCCTCCGAGGTGGTACAGGCCTACATCGCCTGCAACCTGGAGTTGGAGAAGGCCATGGCCTACCTGGTGGAGCACCTGGAGGCCGCCGGCATCGCCGATGACACCCTGATTGTCCTGACCGCCGATCACTACCCCTACTGGATGACCCGTCACCCGGGGTATGGCGGCGATGCGGATTACTACAACGAACTCACCGGTCTCAACGACTCCGAGATGTTCACCTCCCGGTATCGGAACGCCCTCATCATGTGGTCTGCCGCCATCGAGGAGCCCATTCTCATCGATACTCCCTGCTACTCCTGCGACATCGTCCCCACCATCAGCAACCTCTTTGCCCTCTCCTACGACTCCCGCCTCTTCAGCGGCAGGGACATCCTGGCCACCAATTTCGACCCCGCCCAGTACTCCAGCTGCATGCCCCTGGTGATCTTCGCCAGCAACCACGGGCAGGGCAACAGCTGGATCACCGCAGCCGGCACCTACGAGGCCTACACCCGCACCTTCACCCCCAATGAGGGCATCACTGTGGCGGAGGACTACGTGAGCAAGGTGAACCGCCTGGTGGCCGGCAAGCTCAACTACGCCAAGCTCATTGTGACCAAGGACTACTACGCCCACCTGCCCCTGGACACCGCCGGCAAGGATGAACTCCCAGCCGCCTGACAAAACCGGGGCTGCACACTGCCTCAGCTCCGGTTTGCTCCACACCTTTCTCTTGACAGTCTGTACCAGGGGCATTGCAGTGTCCACAGCTGAACCGAGGAGAACCGAGAACCAGCCCATGCAACCAGAAACGCCCGCCACCCCCGCCCCAGACCCCGGCCTGTCTCAGCACCGCTGCGGCAACTGCTGCAACTTCGTGCCGCCAACCCAATGGAACCCCCGCGGCTGCTGCCGCATCAGTGGAGAGCTCGCCGATGCGTCCGACACCTGCCAACAGTGGGATAGACCCGCCTCCCGCTGATACGCAGCAAAGATCAAAACGAAAACGTCTGCGGCGTCACCGCTATGATGACGCCGCAGACATTTTCTCGCCGCCTGGGATGGGCACATCTGTCTTGCCCAACCCAGGCCATCCTGTGTCTTGCTTGTGTTGCCCCCCCCCGTGGGAGGGACGGGTCCTGTGGCTCGGCCAGCCGGTCTGTCTCACAGTGCCCACCGTGCTTCGGCACGGAACGCATCCCGGCCGCCCTCTGACGCCGCTCAGGCGCTCTTCTGGGTGGGCTTCTTGGTGGACTTCTTGGTGGCCCCCAAGGAAGCCTTCAGCCGGTTCACGTCCTTCTTGCTCAGCCTGGTCACCTCAGCCACCTTGTCGGGCGACATTCCGTCCTTGAGCAAGGCCATCGCGGTCTGCTCCATGTCCCTCTTGGCGTCAGCCTTGGCAGCCTCGACCTCAGCCTTGGCAGTCTCGACCTCAGCCTTGGCCTCAGCCTTGGCCTCAGCCTTGGCTGCCACCCAGTTTTCGGTGAGCAACTTGGCAAACTCATCGCTCACTGCACTCTGCCCCCTTTCGTCTACGTCCATGCTTTCCTTCACACACTGCTTCAGGGTATCGTTCCCGTCAACCTGGTCAGAGCTCTTGACCTTCATGTTGAAACCCCAGCGCAGCAGATCGTGCCAGCGATCCAGTTCGATCCCCGGCTCCGGGGATTTCCACGCGCCATCCTTATCCTTGAAAAAGCGGCTCGCCACGCTTGTGCTGAAGTACACGTTATGGGCAAGGTTTCTGCCCCTGCACTCCGCGAACTCCTCTTCGTAGATCACCTGCTTCTTCCCCTTGGGATCCCCGTTGCAGAGGAAAATGGTCCACGTTTCGTGGAGATCCTTGGGATCCATGCCGGGCTTCAGGGCATCGTTGACGATCTTCGCGATGTGGGCGAGTGCACGCCCACCGTTGGCGTCCTCGCTCTTCATCTGCGGCTCCAGGTTATAGATGTTCCCTTCGGAGTCCACCGCTTTGCAGTCCAGCACAAATGCTCTCGTGCCATCCAGCGTTTTGAGCCTCAGCTGCATGTGCAATCTGACGATCTTAACGTCCTTCTTGCCCGTCACGGCCATCAGCAGGTCGGCAACGAGTTCTTCCTTGTCCTGAAAAGTCAGAGCAAACGGGACATCGTTCAGGAGGCACAGTTTCTTTGCCTCGTCCTTCGCTTGGGCCTGGATCTGCGTCCACTGTTCGCCATCGAATTTCCCCTTGAGTTCCTTGAGGACTTTGTCCGCACAGCGCTGAAAGCAATCGGTCGACAAGACATTCAGGTGCAGCAACTCCTTCACCTTGCTCGCCACGTCTTCCAGATCGCTGTAGATCCCGAAAAGCTCTTCCGTCGTCACAAGGGGCGGATCCGCAGAGCCTCCCGTGTCCTTGGAGCTGCCCTTATCCTTGGGGCTGCCCTTGTCCTTGGGGCTGCCCTTGTCCTTGGGGCTGCCCTTGTCCTTGGGGCTGCCCTTGTCCTT